>DJAM01000176.1 GCA_002429595.1 Coxiellaceae bacterium UBA6002 | reverse complement strand
GGTAATGGCGGCACTGCACTCGCATGAATAACATACTTCGATGAGCAACTAAGGATTGAAGCCTTTCAATGAGGCATCTCGTTTTTTTACGTCGATAATTTTTTTTAATTCATCTGCCAAACGATGTTGCGGATATTTTTCGATGAATGATTTGATTACTAAATAACGGTCACTATCATTCGATGCCCGTTTTACTTGCTGATAAATCTCGTATGCTAAGCCCTGCCTCGATTGAAACAAATCAAAACCTTGCGGTGCAAAAACAGTTTTCCAGGCGCGCATGAATTCAGTGAAGCTAATAGTAATGACAAGTTCGTCTTCATGCCAAATTGTTAGAATGCGCTGTGCATGTTGAAGCGTCAATGTAGCACCCCTCTCTACTAACAAATGAAGAATGCCAATGTTTTTCATCGAAATCGCGTTGTCTAAAGGTGTTGATCCACCCGTAGCAAGATTCGGGTTTGCGTCCGCATTCAATAATCTTTCTACAACGTCCAAACGCTCTTTTACAATAGCGTAATCTAATGCTGATGCATCTTTCGTAACTTTGTTGACATCAAGTTTGGATGCTAATATGGTCTCTATTGTTCTAAGCGTTCCTATGCATATCGCAAATTTCAGTCTATCAATAGGCTCGTCATCCGTTGCAATTAAATTCGCTATTGTTGTGATATCATCATAATTAATCGCTCTGTCTATTAATAGCTGTCTTGCCTTAATGGGGAGTGCAACTATTTTTTTAACGT
This sequence comes from Coxiellaceae bacterium UBA6002, assembly GCA_002429595.1. Taxonomy (GTDB): domain Bacteria; phylum Pseudomonadota; class Gammaproteobacteria; order UBA6002; family UBA6002; genus UBA6002. Next base: position 10,249 of record DJAM01000176.1, on the reverse strand, counting down.
CATGCGCGCGCTGCCATTGCGCATTGGCACGCCATGATTGTGCAAATTCTTGTAAAAATAGACTTGATGATTCATCACTATAAATAATGGTTGATAGTAAGTTAGTGTTCTCTATTTGATAACTTTCAAATGAACTTGCTACCAACTCTGCCATTCTCTGCGCTGAGTCAATGATTCTGGGACGGTCCATGTTATTTGGATCAAAATAATGAAAATAATCTGTGGCAGGATCATAACCAACCAGGATAATGTGTTTATTACTTGCAAGAGCGAATCTAACTGCCTGTTTATTTTTCATGCCATTAACAGTCTTGCTTAGTGACTCAAAATAATCTACTAAATCACTTGTCGAATAGGCCCCATGAAAACTGGTCACCTGTTGCAACCATGACTCATTTGATTCTACGTTGGACATCACAGGTGCAATTAGAGTTGCAGCTCTCAGCGCATCTTGGTCCTTAAGCAGTTTGGTTGGGAATAAATGTTGTTTGTCTTCGAGTTTTTGATAAATAGCAACGCCATCAAAAAAGTTAGGTACCTCAAGCATGAGTTGTTGAGATTCGGGTAATGTGGCTAATTTTTGATTAAGTTTCTTTTGAGTAAATGCAACAAATAACATCTGCTTTTTTCGCTTTAAGACTTCTCTTGCTGACAAATTTAGCAAATTTGTTAACTTCGTTAATGTTTGCTCAATGACTTGTCTTTCATTAACAATAAGTTCTTCTTCGCTAGGTGTTAAACTTCTTAACTGCTGCAAATTATTTTTATCTTTCACCTCATTTAATAATGTTAAATGCCGATTTTTAATTTTTTCCATCTGTTCCAAAAATTCATCTTTTTCGTCCGGCATTTGGCGGAGGTATTGCAGTCGATCTTCAAAACGTTGCGGTTCCTTTACCAAAAAAGCTTGCAATGCCGTTAACACAAGACCATTACAAACACCTTCATTAGGAATGTTATGGCCCAGATATTGCATGTATTCGATCAGCCACTGTTGGTTCGTCGGTAAACCTGTTGACTGGTATGGCTTTAAAGCTTTGTACAATAGATCTTGAATTTTGCCTGTACTAGGTTTTCCGAACTCTATCAATTTAGAAAGGACAAAATGGCTGCTGTAATTTTTCGTACTAAAATCGGGTCTTGCAGCTATTATCAGCTTCAACATTTCGATATTACTATTCGCGAGTGCGGCATTAAGGGGCTTAAGATCAAGAGGACCTAAATTGACATCGGCTTTTGCTTCCAAGAGTGCAGCAACGATTTCGGTGTGATTATTTTTAGCTGCAACATATAGGGCAGTATGGCCATCTTCATTAAGTTCATTCACATTGTGGCCAGCTGCAATGAGCTCGCGTACTTTAGGAAGATCACCTGATTTTGCAGCATCGTGTAAAATTGTCATAACATTCTAAGTATAGACTTTTTCCTGTCATTCCCGGGAAACTACTGTCATTCCCGCGAAGGCGAGAATCCATTGTAAGTACGGCTTCAAGAATAGGTTCCCGCCTTCGCGGGAATGACAATTTGATCATAACCTTACCACCCTTTGCACTTCGGTGGCTTGTCTATAAATTGTAATTACTTAGCTTCTGCGTGCTAATGAGATTTTGAAATTTTAGTTAATTTATCTAGCCACTAATTAATTTTGTAATAACCACTTGATCATAATCTGGATCATGTTTTGAATATTCAAGATTAGTACTTGGTGCAGCTGGTAAACTAGCCTTAAAAAAGCCACTCTCCTTTATAGCTTCAGACCACCTTAACTCTCCTGTTTTACTTGTTCTAATTGTCTGAAGTAAAAAGCGGCATAAAGTTTGTACTTTTTCCGGTGTTCTTATATTGTCAGCTAAATAAGAAAAAATAATAAGCAATGCATCATTAGGGATTTTTTGAAATTTACAGGTGGTTTGGGTCTGCCTTGCACCTTTGGCAATTTCTATCACCGTACCAATAAATTTTGACTCTTTGGCTTTTTTGTTACCTTTCACGCTTTTTCTTACTTGTCTTAATAATTCATCATCTATTGGGTTAAGCGATATAAAAAGATGAAGAAGGTCAACATTGTTAAAAAACGCTCTGGCAGCTTCTGGATTGATATCACAGATCATGATATTTAGTTCAGTTAGCGTAGTATTGGTTGCTAAAGCATTCGCACCTTCATTTCTTATTTTATTAAAACTCAAATCCAATTTTCTAAGACGATTATTACTAGCCAATGCTTTTGCGCCTGTTTCAGTCACAAAATTAAAACTTAAGTTAAGGCTTGTGAGATGACAATTATTAGCCAGAGCTGTAGCACCATCATCACCCACTCCATTTCGCCAAAGCTCTAAGGATCGCAACGATGTCGTGTTTGCTAATGCTTGCGCGCCATAAGGACCAATATCATTACCACTAAGATCAAGTTCGGTAAGGTGAAGGTTTGTTTTTAGAGCATCTGTTAATCGCTCTATATCTAAATCATCAAGTCCTTGCGACCTCAACTCAAGCTGAGTTAACTCCGAGTGGTTATTTTTAATTTGGTTTAATAGTTCATCGCTAAGTTTGGTCATATGGGTTTACATTATTTTGTGTAATTTACATTGCTTTGGGAATGAACTAGATTTTCTGGTTTCTTCGGAAAACGACTCCGGACTTGTTCTCTTTCATGCAAATCCCAACTTTTAAAAAATGTGATCCGATTAGTTCCTAAGCGCCACACAAGATTCCCACTTGCTTGTACTGTTTCGAATATGAATTTGCATACAGCTCTTATTGATTCTGGCTTGCCTAAATAACTTCCGGCAACGTACAAAAGAATTAGAGTTAAAAGGTCATTAGGTAATTTTTTAATTAAACAATTCTGGTTTGAGCGTTTACATTGAGCAATCACAATGGTCGACTCGACAAATTGTAAGTCCTTGGCTTTTTTATTTCTGTGAACGGTTTTTCTAAGCAGGTTAGTCACTTCAGGATATACAAAGTTGTCATCGCATTGCAAATCGAACAACCAAATATTATCCATCCAGTTCGTTGCGCTTGCAAAATCCATATCTATACAGCCTTTAATATTTAGAAAAGTTAGTGACGTACTCTGAGCTAACTGCTTCGCTCCTACATTACTCACAGAAGAAAAACTTATGTCAAGCGATGTCAATTGAGTCTGGGTAGACCATACTATCGCTGCTTCATCCTTTACACCGTAATTGTTAGAAACATTTAACCTTCTAATGAAATTGTTATGCGCTAATACAATTGCTCCATCTTCTCCCATCTGATTATTAGAAAAATCAAGGTCAGTAAGATGAGTTACTGTAGCAACTATTTGGGCACCTTCATCACCGAGCATAATTTCAGCCAGATTTAAGGTCCTAAGACGGGTATTGGTGACTAAAGCTTTGAGACCTTGCATTGTAATTGGATTCTTAGCAACAGATAATGATCTGAGCGTCGTATTATTTGCAAGTGCTATTGCGCCTTCTTTCCCAACATTGTTAAATCTAATATCAAGATGAGTCAGATGTCTATTACCAGCTAATATTATTGCCCCCTCACAGCCCAGTTTGTTACCGCTGATATTGAGGCTGATCAGTGTGGTGTTTGATACGAAAAAAATTGCTGTCTGAGCCTCTAGGTGGTTGGAGCTGATATTAAGCGATGTTAAATAACAATTTGCTGCTAAAGATTGTGCACCTTCATTGAAAATTCGATTGCCTCTTAAATCTAATGATCTCAACTGAGAACATTCTGCTAAAGCTTTTGCTCCCTCCGCTTTTATGGGAAGTCCACTTCTACAACTAAGCGAAGTTAATTGTATATTTGTGCGTATCACATACACCAACTGTTGTAAATCAACGTACGCCTCTGGTGCAACTTTGACTTCAAAATGTGAGTCAATTTCTGATCTATGGTTGAACACCTACTCTCTCCGAAGTTTGATTATTTTGTGTTTGTTATCGCTGAGGTATCAGTTTTAGGATAACGACTCAATACCGCTTGCCGTTCTTCAGGAACCCAGGTCTTGAAAAAAGTATGTTTTTGATCACCCATGGACCAATTTAAGGGTTTTTTAGCTGTAGATCTAACTATGGTTAATACAAATGCACACACCTTCGCTACCGCGACACTGTTACGAAAAGTCGTATTACCCAAATAAGCAAAAATAAGAAGTAAAATATCACTTGGTACCCTTTGAAAAGGTGACTTATCCTGGCAGATTCGGGCTCCTTTAGAAATTTCAATGACCTGCTCAATGAACAGCAAATCCTGTGCTCTTCTATTCAATGTCACCACTGAAGAAAGGCGCTCCCTAACTGATTGAGTTACTTTGTTTCCGTCTAACCTCAGTGATCGGAGAGAAATATTAACTAAGAAAGCCTTGAAGACTGCGTCTGTAATCTCGTTGTCTCTGAGATCTAATGAAGTCAAAACCGTATTAGCTGCTAATGCCATTGCGCCACGATCTTTAATTTTGTTGAGACTGACATCCAAAGTCTTGAGACGAGTATTTTTTGACAACACTATGACACCTTCTGTGTCGAATAAATTCCTCCAAAGGTTAAGTGATGTCAAACCACGATTATTTGCAAAATCAGAAACTCCATCCAATTTAATTAAGTTATCTTGAACATCAAGGGTTCTCAGATACGTATTGGTAGCTAGCGCTCTAGCTCCTACAGAGGTAATTTGATTGCCAGCAAGACTTAGAGTAGTCAAACTAGAATTACTAGCAAATGCAATTGCACCTCCATCTAAAATTTTGTTATTAGAAATATTAAGTGACGTCAGAGAATTATTATTTGCTAGGTGCCTTGCACCCTCAGAACCAATTTTGTTTGATTCTAGATAAAGATTGATTAGTCGAGTATTACTAGCTAAAGCCTGCGCACCTTGATCTCTAATGCGGTTGCTACCAATGTAAAGCGATGTCAGATGATTATTATTGGTAGCTAAAGCCATTGCACCGCCATCATCTAATTCTATGGCATTCAGATACAATGTTCTAAGCGTCGTATTATTAGCTAAACGCATTGCTCCTTCATCACGTAATTTATTGCCACTGAGATTAAGCATGGTAAGAGAGGCATTGTTTCTGAATGCTTCCGCTCCAGATAATGCAACTCGATTAAGACAGAGATCTAACGTTCGAAGTTGAGTACTCAGTGCCAAAATTCTGGCACCCTCATCAGTGATTTTATTGCTACCAATGATAAGTGTAGTTAAATTCGTGTGGGTAATTATGGTCGCCACACCAACATCGGTAATTTTGTTACGACTAAGATCAAGAGCAGTGAGATTAGAATGGGTTCTTAAAAGTTCAAATAATTCTCTGATGTCGCTATCATCTAGCGTTTTGCCTCTTAAACTTAATTCAGTTAAGCTTGAATCTTGCTTTCGAAGCTTATCCCAAATCTCTTCTTCGATTCTTGCCATAATATTTTTTTCTCTAAATTTAAAATGATTTGCTAAATACCGTACTACATCCAGGTTTAACTCTTTCGATTTCGCTTGAGATTTCTTCTCTACTAGTCAACATATTAAAAAACTCATAAATATTAGTATCTTACAGTAGAATTTTTAATATTCTACCCTATACTTTAGATACGGTTAGCAACCGAAATGCATTTACAAAATAATAAAATTTAGCAATTATAAGGAAGTAGGGATATATTTCAAGCAAAACATGATGATAAAAAACTTAATAAACAAATTTAAACCAGAACTGACTTTTAATAAGTACAGTTTCATCAACAGTGTTAAAGCGCTTCTTGCCTGTTGTATCGGCCTGGTATTAGTAAAAATTTTTAACTTAGCACAGCCACAATGGGTGTTGATTTCCATCATCATTGTCATGGCATCGCAATATCGACTTGGCGGCGCCATGCTAAAAGGCTATGCCCGTTTATTTGCTACCGCAATTGGCAGCTGTATCGCAGCACTCATCATTTTTTTATTCTCAGATAATGTTTTTGTTGTTTATCTTTTATTATTTATTTTTATCGGCGTCTTTATCTATTTAGCATCAAACTCCAAAGATTACTCATATTCCTATGCGCTAGGCGCAGTGACGATGGTGATCATCGTTGTTTCAAATAACCCGCAAATTCATAGCGCTTTTGATCGATTATTTGAGATTGTTTTAGGCGTAATAGTTGCCATATTAGTTTCTCGCTTCGTTTTTCCTATCCACGCCGAAAAAATACTGCATGAAAATATTGCGAAGACATTGAATGTTTTAAAAGAGATTTATCGTTATTCAATTCGTGAAGAAAAAACTTTTAGTATTGAAAGTGAACAGCCGAATTTAGAAGAGCAGATTATTCAAAATCTTGCTGCCCAACCAGTATTACTAAGAGAGGCTTGCACCGAATCTTTCCATGTGCGAGATAATAGATTTAAATATACTATTGTTTTGCGCTTGGAAAGACGTTTGTTGCGTAGCATTTATATGCTTCATTTGACACTCCGAGTTTCGATCAATAAATTTAAGGCTGTTCTGACTATCCCAGAAGTCAAAACCCTGCACAGAGAAATAATTTTGAATCTCCAGGAGCTGGCAAAATTAGCTGATCATAAAGCAACTAATTTTTCGCCAGTGGATTTAACAAAAATGTATCAGGATATTATTTCGCAAATTCGGGAAATTTTTGATCAGTATTCGTTTGAGGACAAAAATAAAATTCATGCTTATTTATTTTGCTTGGGCCATACGATTAATTTGATGGTGCGGTTGAGGAAGATTCTTGTTGAGATAAATGGGGGCACCCTCACCCCAGCCCTCTCCCGCAAGCGGGAGAGGGAGTCGTAAGCTTTTTAACGATTTCCTTACTTCCTCTCCCACTTGTGGGAGAGGGTTGGGGTGAGGGCAATCAATATTGCATCTAAAACACTTTCAATCTCCAACAAAACATCATGATTCCAAAATCTAATCACCTTATAACCTTTATCTTTTAAAAATCTTGTACGCGTTACATCATAAGCACTATCACAATGCTGCCCACCGTCTACTTCAATAATCAGCCTTTTACTTAAGCAAATAAAGTCTACGATGTATGGTGCGATAATGTATTGTCTTCTAAATTTGAATTTTTCGAATTGGCGGTTACGTAGGCGGTACCATAGAAGATGCTCAGCGTCGGTCATTGTTTTGCGTAAAGTGCGTGATCTTTCCCTCACCCCAACCCTCTCCCCGCTGTTAGTTTTCAGTTTTAAATAACTATACTGCGCGGGAGAGGGAGTAAGAAGTTCGTTAAAAAGCCTAAAGTAGGATTACATCTTTTAAAAAAGAAATTCATCTGACACCCTCTCCCGCTTGCGGGAGAGGGTTGGGGTGAGGGTCTTACTTCAAGGAACTACGCAACATCCAAGCCACTTTCTGGTGGTGAGTCTGGCGTTCAATCATAAGGTCCATGGTAGATTGATCGCCCTCTTCTTCCGCGTTTTCAATCATCTCTTGTAATTCATTCGCCAGATGTTCGTGATCTCCTAATAATTCGCGAACCATTTCCTGAGCTGCAGGAATATTTTCGTTTGCTTTTATTCCAGCGATTTTTTGGAATTGATTGAAAGTGCCTGGTGCTTGGACTTTGAGTGCGCGCAGACGTTCTGCCAAGACATCAATGGCTTCTGCAAGCTCTTCGTATTGTTTTTCAAAGGCAGCGTGCAACATAAAAAATAATTCGCCAGTGACGTTCCAATGAAAATTTTGGGTTTTCAGATATAAGACATAAGTATCAGCCATGAGATGACAAAGATCTTTAATGACGCGTGAATCATTGTTCATAAGTTGCCCCTTAATTGAAGAGTAATAAGGATCAATTTTAGTATGGTTCTAAAGAGTTAGCCATACTTTAGATTTATTGGCAAATAGCATAACCGATCACAGCTTTTAGCTCTTCTGCGGAATAAAGGAGAGGGATTCGGTCTCGCTGCCAAGGAGGGATACGCCAAAGCTGCAGCAATTTTTTTAGGGAGTGACTATGTTTGCGATTCATGAGCCGACAACGTTCACCCCCTTTTCGAAAGCGGATAGTGACTTCTGTGAGGTTTTGAAGATCTAGGCCGTGATCTTTTAATGTTTGCAAAGAAATAAACCCTAGGTTTGCAGGTAACTGCAAATCCGAACTTAAATCCCATGGAATCACCGTATCCACATCATGAAAGGGCAACGAAGTTAGTACGAATAACGAACCATCATAACGACGAGCCTCAACATTGCTCCATTTAATAAGCGGCATGGCATCGTGACGACAAGTTAGCTGCTCTAATAACATGTTGAGCTTTTTAGTATTTGGAATTGGCATCGGCAATTGCCCTAACCAATACCGAATTAAGTAGCTTTGAACCAGGCGATCTTGTTCTAATAATAAAGAAACGTTCATGCTCTTCGTAGCTGGTTCAAAAATTTCGAGGTATAGATTACGAACAGAGTGCTCAATATATTGTTTCGCTTGGCCACAGTGGCTCGCCGTTCTGGTTAGGTTAGTGATTAAACCTGGCCAGCGTTGCTCCATCACTGGCAATAACTCTTGCCTTAGAAAATTACGATCGAAGCTGGTGTTGGTATTACTTTCATCTTCCAGCCAAGTTATTCCGTGCTGGTTTGCATAGGCCAGAAGATCGGCACGTCGATAATTTAGTAACGGCCGAATTAATGTAGTCCCCCCAAATGTCGCTGCCACAGGCATCGCTGCTAAACCATAGGGACCGCTCCCTCTGAACAGCTGCAATAAAACTGTCTCAGCCTGATCATCTTGATGATGGCCGGTGACTAAGACTTCATCATCTTCTAATAATTCCCGTAACGCTTGGTAGCGTTCGGCACGGGCTAATGCTTCTAAGCTTTGTTGCGGCATCTTGTGCAGATGTAGCTTTTTGCTAGCTAATACAACGCCATAATCAGAACATGTTTGTTTACAAACTTGCTCCCAATGATCGGCATGTGGCGATAAACCATGGTTAATGTGGATCGCTCGTAACTCGATGTTCGGGAAAGATTTTTGATACTGCAGGAGAAGGTGCAGCAGAACCGATGAGTCCAGACCGCCACTAAAAGCAATTGCGAATTTAGTGGCGCTAGTTAAAGAACTTAACTGTGATTGAAGTTGTTCAGCGGTCAGCATAACGGAAAAATTAATTGTGGATTCCAAATGACATGAGTCGTTCATAACGTTCATGCAGTAAACGATCCGTCGACTTTGATTCCAATTCGGCGAGGTTTTCGATCAAAGCTTCTTTGACATTAGCTGCGATCATATCGACATCTCGGTGCGCTCCACCTAATGGTTCTGGGATGATGCGATCGATCAGCCCTAACTTGATGATTCGATCTGCAGTGACCCCCATCGCTTCTGCGGCATCTGCGGCTCGATCGGCGCTCTTCCATAAAATGGAGGCACAACCTTCGGGTGATATCACCGAATAAACACTGTACTGCAACATCATGACCCGATCGCCAACACCAATGGCTAAGGCTCCCCCGGAGCCGCCCTCTCCGATAACCATACAGATAATTGGTGTTTTCAGTGAAGACATTTCAAATAAATTACGCGCAATGGCCTCACTTTGATTGCGCTCTTCTGCTCCAATTCCTGGATAAGCACCTGGCGTGTCGATAAATGTTAGGATGGGTAATTTAAATCTTTCGGCCATTTGCATTAACCGTAAAGCTTTGCGGTAGTCTTCAGGCTTAGGCATGCCGAAGTTGCGCTCAACTTTCTCTTTGGTGGTTCTGCCCTTTTGATGACCAATTATCATGACAGGCTTACCTTCAAGCCTTGCAGTACCACCAATAATGGTAGGCGATGCGGAAAAATGCCTATCACCATGAAATTCATCAAAATCGGTGAAAATTCGGCTGATATAATCGAAAGTATATGGTCGTAGCGGGTGTCTGGCCATTTGGACAGTTTGTACGGATGTTAATGAAGAGAAAATACTACGAGTAAGTTCCTTGCTTTTATTTTCTAAGCGGGTGATTTCTTCGATGATATTGAGCTCAGTATCAGTTCCAACACGTCGTAATTCTTCGATCTTGGCCTCAAGCTCAGCAATGGGTCGTTCAAATTCTAGGAAGTTGAGATTCATTCCGGATCCTTTTTACTTTACTTTCATCGTCTAATCACTATAGTGATACGGGTTTCAAACTGAAGCACTTTACAACTATGCTGCAATAGTATGCAAGTTGTAAACCTTTTGCTCTCCTCACCCAAGAGGGAGGAGGGCTTTTCTGTCATTCCCGCGTTTGCTGTCATTCCCGCGTAGGCGG
>DJAM01000100.1 GCA_002429595.1 Coxiellaceae bacterium UBA6002 | reverse complement strand
GGGTTCCCGCCTGCGCGGGAACGACAGCCTCAGCGGGAATGACAATTCAAAAAAATAACTTGACCTACCCCCCCGAAACATGGATTATGTCTTTTTCATAAAAATCGCTAACTAGCGCGGGTTTGTTTTGTATCTTCGTGAATAAATGTACTGACCCTCCGGTCAGCCTATTATTTACGAGGACATCATGAATACGTTCGCTCAGCTCAATCTTAATTCCAAAATTCATCAAGCCATTGAAGTCTGTGGTTATACCACTCCAACTGAAATCCAAGCGAAATCGATACCTTTGATTTTAGAAGGGAATGACCTGGTTGGTGCTACTGAAACGGGTTCCGGCAAAACTGCCGCGTTTGTGTTACCCGCTCTGAATCTCTTAGCCGAAACTAAATTACAAAAAAAACCTCGCATTCTCATTTTGACGCCTACTCGCGAACTCGCACAGCAAATTACCAAAGCTGCTCGCACTTACGGTAAATTTGTAAAGTTTGCCATTGCTCCTATTATTGGTGGCGTTTCCTATGGACACCAAGAAAAAATGTTGGCCAATCCCCTAGATATTATTGTCGCAACACCAGGACGACTCATGGATCATATGGAAAAAGGTAGAGTCGATCTTAGAGCCATTGAGATGTTTGTATTAGATGAAGCAGATCGTATGTTAGATATGGGTTTTATTGCTGATATCAAAAAAATTCGCAAGTCGCTACCGAAAGATGTACAAACTCTGTTATTTACTGCGACATTGGATAAAAAATTAAATAATATCATTAGCGAGATGCTCAATAATCCGATTAACTTAGACTTATCGAAAGCGCTTTTGGTTCCTACTCAAATCGAACAGCAATTATTCATTGCTAATCACTACAAAGAAAAAATTTCATTTTTAGAGAATTTATTACAGAAGAAGAAAATTTTTAAAGCGATTATTTTTTCTGCGACTAAAACTGGTGCTGACAGTCTTGCACAACATTTACGTGTCAAAGGTCACAAAGCATTAGCATTACACGGTGACTTAAGTCAACGTATTCGAAAAAAATCGTTAGAACAACTTCGTGATGACAAAATCCAATACTTAGTAGCAACAGATGTTGCCGCACGCGGAATTGACATTCATGATATTAGTCACGTTATTAATTTCGACTTGCCTCGTTGCCTTGAAGATTATGTTCATCGTGTTGGTCGAACAGGTCGTGCAGGAAGAGCTGGCGAAGCAATAACCTTAGCTACCAAACAAGATCGTCGTTATATTCTTCGAATTGAAAAGACTGTTGGCAAACGCTTAACTCAAGTGAATTTCGATCATACTCAAGTGACCAATCCCACTTTTGAAAAAGAGTTTGAGAAAAAACCTAAGAAAAGATATGGGAAGCGCAAAGCAACTGATAAACGCCGAGCCAACTAAGCTGTTTATTGCTCCTAACCTTTGTTAGAATGCCCAAGCAAAACTGATTTTTTACCTCTAAGCTTTTAATTTATAAGGATATAGATGATGCGATATAAAGCGCTTACTATCGGCTTGGGACTTATTTTATGTAACCAAGTGCTTGGTTTTAGCTCTGACTGCTGTGTTAAAGGTTACACTCCAGGGTTATGTTCACCAAACTTACCAGGTGGCTTTTACTTTGGTTTTTCCGGTTTCTCATTACAACCGACCGAAACTAACATCGGTCAAGCCACTGATAGCTGGCAATTTCTAGAATCAGATGATCCGGCTGATTTAGTATTCCGAGCTGAAGACCGTCCTTTTAAACCATCTCACGATTGGGCATGGCAGGCAACGGTAGGATATGACTTACCTTGCAGCTCTTTAAACATTGAAGCAGACTATCTGCACTTTAGTAATAAAACTCATGGTCTCAACACCACCGATGATGGCGACCCGATGAGTGTGAGTTTTGCTAGCTTATTTTCAACCAATGCTCTTTTCCCTATTGATGATCCAGATGTCACATCGATTATAGCGCTAAGAAGTGATGCGCATCTGCACTACAAATTTGACCAATTCGACTTAAAAATTGGCAAACAATTTTTTGAATCATGTGGACCATTTAAGCTACAAGCTTCAATTGGAGCTCGCTATGGTTATTTAGATCATCAACTAACCTTTAATTCGCCACTGACACTACGCGTTATTGTTGACGATCTTCCTCCATTTATTACAGAAGGTGCTGCGATCGGAGCGGTTAAAAGCCACTTCAAAGGTATTGGTCCTTTAGGATCTTTGGATTTGAGATATGGCTTAGGCCGATGTGGACTTGGTGTTGTAGGTCACTTTGATACAAGCTTATTGATTGGTGATACTTATGCTAGTAGCTTCATTACTTTAGTTTCAACTGTCGTAGATCCTGTGGTAGGACCGACAACAGCTGTTACCAACCGTTTCACAAGACCTACTTTGAAACATATAGTGCCAAATCTCGATGCTAAATTAGGCCTCGATTACTCATTTTGCTTTTGCAATAAATCAAGCTTAACAGTTGAGGTCGGATACTCCGTCTATCGTTACTGGGATGCGTTCAATTTAATCAGGGGTGATATCTCTTCTACGGTCGATGTACCTGCACAAAAGATTACCGCTATTGAAACCAACAACTTCTCCGCTAATGGACCTTACGCACAGATCACTTGGCATCTGTAAACGCAAACGCTCTTTTTCTAAGAATTTAGAAAGGGAGCGTTTTACTCTCTTTAAAAAAATTAACCTGGTTGAAGAGTACTGGCGGAAGTCTCTGCCTGATTTGTTCTAATGAATTTTCGAGCGCGATTAAAAAATGTACCCTGCCACGGTCCCGTTAAAAAACAGGCATCGCGATGAACTTTTCTAAACGCTTCTAAGCCTTTTTCATGGTATTTGGTTTGCTTTGCTACTTTCTTGTCATAAACATAGAAGTCTCCCTCCATCTTAAACTGCAATCTAAATAACGCATCTCTTAAAGTGATATCACGTTGTTTTGCGAATTGCAAAGCGGTCAGAAATAAACCTGCAGCATAGTATAAGAGGTTAGCGCGAAAAAATTCTTGGTCTCGATGTGGACAGCCATACATAGATTGAATTCGTATATCTTGAAAAGCTTTTAATTGCTGTTCTTGACTCCACCTTAAGAAAAGCAAATTGCCTTCTTGATTGGGAAAAGCGTTGCCATGGCAATCATCAAAGATAACTGTCCAGTTCGGATTTGGATCAAGTGCAAGAACATTCTTGTAAGTGACACTGTCTTTGATATTAAAATTCTGTCTTTTCAAGAAACTCATATAACCCAAACATTCTTCCCTCGACAAAATTCGACAGTTTTTGAATACTTCATCAGCTTTTTTCGTACCTAATGCTAAGCACAAGATGCCATAAACTAATTCTAAATTACGTGTTTTGTGGCCAGCACTAAAAAAAGTAAGCTCCACATTGGGCATTGACACAAGCATCCTTACCAATTCCAAAGCACCTGGATGAATAATGTAATCACCTAAAGAGGTTCTTACAAATAAGCCGGCTTCTCGAAAATTTCTATGCCACGAAGCAAAAGGCAAGCGTGCGCTCGCTAAAGTCCCATCCAAATCTAATGCTACAATGATTTTTGGATCAATATGTGTAGGTAACAGAGAAGTTAGACTTGGCAAATCAACATTAGTGGTAATTTCCATTAAGCTAGGCAACATATTAGTAGCGCTTAAATATTCCAAAGCGCTTTGTCTTTTATGCACTAAGACAACATCCAGGATGCTTTTTTTATTATGGTCAAGTACCTGCCAAGAATGACCCAGTTGCAATATAAGATCGATAATCCAAATAGTTGCTTCTTTTGCAGCGAAATGCAAAGGCGTCGGGTGTGGCTTCGTAAAGTATTTATTTTTAGCTAACTGCTGATAGGCTTTGATGTAGTTAGGAAATAATAATAGGTAATTTGGCATCCGAGTTATTTTTTGCCATAAAACTTCGACTGAACACGGATAAGGAAACAAAATCCCTGGAGTAAGCTCAAAGATCGTATTAATTAAGTCAAAATTTTCTTCAGTAAAAAACTCATCAATTAATTCACGAAAAAAAACACTTTGTTCTTTGTCTTTATTTTGCTTAAGCCTGTCTAGTGCCTGAGAACAATCTAGGGGACCCAGTACAGGCTTAAGCCCTAATATTTTCTCGACCAGAACAATAAGAGCAGCCATGTGTTTTGGGGTCTCAAAGCTTAAGACTAATTCGGCTGGTAACTGCATAGGATTTGGATGTCACCCTTAACTTAATTGGAATTTAATAAAAATACCACAAAAAATGCTAGCTGCTAAGCTTTTCTTAATGTGCAGTCTTTATACTTTAGTAGGTGGTTTCACTTTACTAGGGGTGAATGAAGATGGCATTAACTCTTCGCTATTTGTCAGGCGTTAATTCCGACCAGGAGCAAGAATATCGCGAATGGGTTGAGAAAAGGCTAGCTTTTTTGCCTAATGAACACTTAGCGCCCGTAAAAAAAGCTCCAAATGCGGCCTTTAGCATTCTCAAACATCCTAAACTTTGGTCTGGAGCAAGGCCGTTCGAAACCCGAATTACGCCGCTTAGAGTCGGTGGCCCTCTGTACCCAGAGCCAGAACCTATTGCACCCATTCAAGAAGCTCTTGATACAACTTTGGATAGCGCTAAACAGCTTTATGGCAACAATCCAGAAAAGCTCGCTGCTATCGAAAAATTTGAAAAAGATCACCCGAAATTTCTCAAACTTCTTCAAGAACGTGCCTTGCGGCAAGCGATTCACCACACTTTGGATCTAATTGATCCTTTTAATCCAACAGTCATAGCATTAAAGAACTTAAGTAGCCCTCATACCCTCGTTAAATTAAGAACACGTGGCGACTGCTTAGAGGCACACGCTAAGGCAGTAGCACTTTCCGAGTATTTGGAGAAGAGGAGTGTCCTTAGTGAGACACAACGCTTTGCCTTAAGACAAGCAACTATCTTATCTAAGCGGTTATTTGATGGCTATTATCAAGATGTCAAAAAGCAAACTAAAAATGAAAGGCTTTTCAGTAATACGGCGACCTTATCTTGCAGTATAGGCTTAGCTGTGGGTGTCGCCGCAGTTGCATTTTATCTTCTATCTTTCGCTTTTCCGCCATTATTACTACCCGCAACTATTTGCGGTTACATCGGCTTGGTTGCTTATGTATCCACCATAATTTCTGCGGGCAATATGTCCTATGAAGCAATTGGCTATAATCGTTCACCGTCGTACAGTGAAATTAAAACTTTCGCTATTGATATTATTCTTGCACCTATGAATATCATTGGTACCACTATCGTGGCAGCGATAGACAAAGGCATGGGCCACATAAAGAAATTTTTTCAGATGGGGAGCACCTTTTGGAACTTTATCGGAAGCAATTTATTTCCAGATATTTTTGAAACCAAGACGTTACTTCAAGATACTTTCGCTATCTCGTTACCAACAAAAACAAAAGTTGAACATTCAGTATCTGCCGGTACTTGGAGAAACCTGACTAGCTACTTATTAAGTTACATGGACGCAGGTTCAGTCCAAGAAGTTAAATACAACACTAAAAAACAAGTAAAACAACAATCAAAAGAAACGGCAAAGCATGATCAAGATTTTGCTTATGTTAAGTTATCGCGATTAATGTTGTCAGGAAGCTCCTCAGCGCCATTAGCTACCACTAAAAGTTACCATGCACATATCCTCTCTTGGAATTGCGGATTTTTTAGTCAATCAGTATCTAATGCGATTAAACGAGCTCACAAAAATTATGAAAAGCTCGATGCGGATTGCAGTATTGGTAGTCGCTTAGCAAAACTAAACGCAATTAAAAATGCCTGTGAATACGCATTATTGAACCAGAATCCTAAAAAAGAAACAGCGGTTACGGAACTTGATAAGCTAGTACGCAAAGAGATGGAAGCTCTTAATGGATTTGGTATCGAGGAAGATAAGGTGATGCTAGTTGGAGTTTAAAAGTCCTGTCATCCCCGCGTTAACTTGTCATCCCCGCGTTATCTTGTCATTCCCGCGCGGCGGGAATCCATCCCATGGTGCAGCTGCAAAGATGGGTTCCCGCCTGCGCGGGAATGACATGTTAACGCGGGAATGACAGAGCTAACGAATCGTTTTCTTCAACTTTTCCTGATAGGGCAAGAAAGCAAAGGGCAGAATAACTTCCGGACCAAATAAATATGGTTGGCGCTTTAGGAACTGCTCGATATATTCTTCTTCATCGTAGCTCTTATCAAATTTATTTGCTGCAACTGCCTTTGCTAGTAAAACTACATCTTCTAACCATGAAAAATCGTTTTTTTCGATTGCAATGTTGTCTAATAGAGATAAGGCGTCATCGTAATCAAGAATATCGACATAGTTAAAACAAAGTAACTGCAAACGATTGTATGCGTATTGGACATCATACTGTTCTTCTTGGGCCACATAACTAGATAACAAATCATTTAATTGGCTTGCATCGTCGCCAAGATAAGCATTAATTTTTGCGTCTAGATAATTAAAATCATATTCGGAACAGTTTTCTTTGATGGTATTGGATAGTTGGATCACTCGATCTTTATTGTGACTTAAAATACAATGCACAGCGAGGTGATCCCATGCAACATTAAAAAATGGCAGGCCTCGCGTTGTTAGGAAATGATCGTCCAAGTTTTTTAATTCGAGATAGATCGGTAAAAATTCCGAAATATAATCAATACCACGCTCGTATTGGTCATACAAATAAGCATAGTGACTCATTTTTAGGACATATTCTGAGGGTAGCATTGGAAAATGACACTGATCAAAAATTTCGAAAGCTCTGCGAGGTGTCTTGAGAAAGATATATTCTTGGCCTTCAGAGAATTTAAGAAGGTGGCTATTGGGCACAAATTGTAGACCTTCTTGGAAATATTGTATTGCTTGGCGATGTTGCTGCCGTCGAGAAGCATGTAGTCCTAAGATATGGAATCGAACTTCATTTTCTTTTTTATTAAGACTATGGGGAGCTAGCTGCTTAATGCTCTCTTCGATCTGATCCCATTTATCTTGTTGGCGCAGTTGATTAACCAGCTCATGTACGATATTCCGGCGGGGATCAATCCTAATTCTTTCCTTCAAACGATTCCACATAAGCGACTCAAAAATAAACGTTCCTAACTCATTTTAGCGCAAAGAATAGCTCGCAGCCAATCTGCTATTCGGTGGGGAATGATGCCGCATACCCCCCATCAACCAACAAATCTGAGCCAGTGACATAGGATGACTCGTCACTTGCCAAAAATAAGGCTGCATTGGCAATATCAGCAGGTATTCCCACCCTCTTCAACGGAATGTTAATTTCCTTACTATTTAAATACTCCGGATTTGCTTCTAACACCGAATCAAAAATTGGCGTTTTGATATAACCTGGAGAAATTGAATTAACACGTATCAATCTGTCAGCTAAATCATATGCTAAATTTTTTGTGAGTTTGATGACGGCTGCCTTGGTCGCAGAATAAACACTATGGCGTTTCATTGTGACATGTGCTGCGCAGGATGCGATTAAAATAATTGAGGATTTTTCAGCTAGATGGTTTAACGCGTATTTTATCGAAAAATATAAACCACGAAAATTAACATCGATCATATAATCGAACGCTTCTTCGCTAACCTCATCGACATGAATTCGATCTGCAACACCGGCATTAGCAACTAAACAATCGATCATTCCAAAACGTTGTTGAGTCAACGTATATAAATTATTTAGATCTTGCGTATTGGTAACATCACCTTGTACTGTCAAGATGTGTTCTGAAAGTGCTTTTTTAGCATTTGCTAACTTCTCAGCATCACGGCCAAAAATGACAACATTGGCCCCTTCATTGATAAAACATTCTGCAATTCCTTTGCCTATACCGCTATTACCACCTGTAATCACAACTACTTTATTTGCAAGTCTTTTCATACGCCCCCCACAAAAGAAAGCAATATATCATAGGAGTAGTATGAAAAATATATGCTAAGCTAACATTATGGCAACGCTTTTTACCATCGGACATTCCAATCATACGCTCGAAGAATTTATTGAGCTCTTAAATACTTACAACATAAATGTATTGGTGGATATTCGCTCTGTTCCAAAATCACGATACGTTCCCTGGTTTAATAAAGAGGTTTTAAGTAAAGCCTTACCCAAGGTGAAGATCAAATATCTAAATAATGCCAAGCTCGGTGGCAGACGTCATACGACCAAAGACTCAGTCAACACTGGTTGGCGAAATACAAGCTTTCGTGGCTTTGCGGATTACATGCAAACTCCTGACTTTTTTGCAGGTCTAAAAGAATTAAATGCACTTTTAACCCAAAAAAATTCGGTTGCAATCATGTGTGCGGAAGCCGTGCCGTGGCGATGTCACCGTTCTTTAATTGGCGATGCTGAATTGGTTCGTCATATTAAAGTTGTTGATATTTTGAGTAAAACAAACAGTCGAGATCACAAGTTAACTACTTTTGCGGTAGTCGATCATAACAAGCGACCGATACAAATTTATTATCCGGAAAATAATCAATTATCATTAGAGTTGTAATCACAAAAACAGAGTGCTCATGGTTAAGTCTGAAAAATGGCAACTTTTACACGAAAAAATGAATGAACTAGGCATACTAGAGGAAGACCTGCGTGAACAATTTATTATTGGCTCGGGTCGTGGCGGTCAGAATCTTCATAAGACTGCTTCTTGTGTCAACATCCTTCATGCTCCCACGGGCATTATGATC
Organism: Coxiellaceae bacterium UBA6002; assembly: GCA_002429595.1. Lineage (GTDB taxonomy): Bacteria > Pseudomonadota > Gammaproteobacteria > UBA6002 > UBA6002 > UBA6002. Next base: position 14,552 of record DJAM01000100.1, on the reverse strand, counting down.
AAATGCCAACAAAGTAGATCCCGAGAAAACAATCGTTATTATGCTAGGAAGCGGCTTTGTGAAAAAATTACGCAGTTACGCGGCGAAGAGCAAAGTAAGAAGCAGCTTGAAATTGCTAAGATACGTAAGCAAAAGAAACGACGGTCTGCCAAGGCTAAGCGGAAGATGCTGGAGGAGAAAACTATGCGCGGTGCTTTGAAAGAAAGTCGGCGGAAGGTTCGTTCGGTGGATTAGAATTTGGCCCTCACCCCAACCCTCTCCCGCTATTAGCCTTGAGATTTCCTAAGCTCTTGCAGCGGGAGAGGGAGTAAAAAAAAGAATTTTAATTTTAGCCGGATAATCCTCTTATTTTTCTCTTCTTCCTTCTTGCTCCCTCTCCCGCGCGCGGAGTTTGAAAATACTGGTGCTAATTGCGGGAGAGGGTTGGGGTGAGGGGCAATCCAACACCTCTCTTACAGAGCCTGCTAGTTTCCTAACAAATTTCCTACTACAATCATTTAAGCTAATTCAATAAGGAAATGATATGCGCTACTTATGGTTACCTCTAGCATTCTTTTTGATCTCAATTACGGTTTCTGGCCAAAATTATCAAACCCCAAAAAATTATATCCAAACGAAAGAATCTCTGTCTGCTCTAACACCTCAAGCTGCTCTGCAGAAATTAATGGATGGCAACACGCGATTTCTCAACAATAATATGCGTCAACGAGACTTTGCTTTACAAGCGAAAACCACGGCGACTCAAGGCCAAGCGCCTTTTGCGGTGATATTGAGTTGCATGGACTCACGCGGGTCTCCTGAAATATTATTCGATCAAGGTATCGGCGATATTTTCTCTCTTCGCGTTGCTGGGAATGTCATTAGTAAAGATATGCTTGCTAGTTTGGAATACGCAACTGCGGTAGTTGGCTCCAAAATTATTGTGGTAATGGGCCATTCGCATTGCGGCGCAGTGGAATCAGCTTGCAAGAATGTGCAACTAGGTAATATTACTAGCCTATTAGCTAAGATCCGGCCTGCCGTTGATGCTGTTAAAACAGCGTCAAGCCAATGTGATGAGGCAACGGTTAACCAAATAGCGAAGCAAAATGTTTTGGATAACATTGCAGGGATTACTAAAGAAAGTACCTTAATTAACAATTTGCTGACTCAGAAGAAAATTGCCATTGTCGGCGCTTTTCAAGATCTAAACACCGGCAAAGTGACTTTTTTTAATAAAGATCGCTTGTAGCCTAGCTTTAAAATCGATGAGATAGGCATCCTAATTGGGTACCTACCTTAACCCTTAACTATACTTAGAATACTTCTTAAATGAATTTAATTCGGAGGAAGTATGGCTAGAAAATATGGCAAAAAAGCTCAAGACTCGGTACGTAAAGAAATGCATGAATATAAGCGAGGAGAAGCCCATAGCGGTCGTGGTGGCCAAAAAGTTAAGAGTAGGAAACAAGCTATAGCTATAGGTTTGTCTAAAGCTCGTAAAGAAGGCGCTAAGGTGCCTAAAAAGAAAAAATCGTAAAATTCATCTTGTGTAGCCTGGGTTGAAACTCAGGCTACATTTCAATTAATATCTTCAATATTACTAGTTAAGAATTAGCTAAGATTACTGATCTACAATATTAACAGGTTTAATTGTCAGTCTCGAGTTAGTGTCATCCTCGCGTTTTAATGTCACTTCCGCGTTTCAGTGTCACTTCCGCGTTTTAGTGTCATTCCCGCGCAGGCGGGAATCCATCATTGGTGCGGCTTCGAGCATGGGTTCCCGCCTTCGCGGGAATGACAAGGAAAATGCGGGAATGACACTAAAACGCGGGAATGACAGCAAAACGCGGAAGTGACAACAGAAACGCGGAAGTGACACTAAAACACGGGAATGACTGTATCCAATCTGCAACATCAAATCGATAAATATTAATAATAGGTTTCAACGTCGATGCAACTCAAGCACTTAGAAAGTTATCAAAATTCAGTTACTGATGATCTATGGGCACTGTTACATAATTGTCTAAAAGAAGGAAGCTGGTCACGACTGCTAGCTTATACAAAAGAGACACTCAAGAGTAGTGATAGTTTAAGTAGAGCTTTCTCACTTTATGACATTTATGAGCTAGCTTTAGAATATGCAATTTTCCGTGAAGCAGATAGCTTCATAGAAGCTAGTATTAACCATGCTGAAGTCGTCAGCCATGTAAATCACTCAATTCTTTTTTCGTGTTCTAGAAAATTTAGTGATTCCCTTCAGGAAAAAGCTGTTGCTGCCATGGTTAATAATTTACCTGAAGGTTTTGGCTCTTTTGCTAACTTAGAAAGAGAACTCACAAAGATAACCTATTCAGCAAAAGAACAATGTACAAAATCACAGTTTCAAAGTTTTTCGATACCTGATGCTGATCTCAAATTTATCAGACAGTTCTTGAGAAATCGAAATATTTCTCTCGACAAAAAAATATTTAGTTTTCGATCTTGGGTATACCTTTACTGGCACGTAGCTCAACACTGCACCAATAATAAACAACTTATAGTTGAGCTAGATCAAATTTTTTACGCTTGCTTACCTGAAGATGCAGAGAGTGTTTTTCCAGTATTAGGTATGTTAGTTGCAGCTTATGAAGTTGACAAAATGGAATCAGGCTATCTTCGACAGCTCATCGCTTCATTTTTGAATAGATATAATTTTAATTCGGACCAAATTGTCCTCGCACTTGAAAGTGATGAAATGTCTCGTCATCTACTAGAAAATATTGACCTTCTAGCAACCCGGATTCAGCCAACACACCCTGCATTCTCCCGCTATGATATTCTGCGACAGATCATTACTATGCAATCGGATGCAAGAACAAAGTTTATCATCGATAACGATGGAATTATTACGCAAATAACTAAACCTTATCGTTTATTCCACGATTTTCGAACTCAATATTTAACTCCAGCGAATAAAAGAGCTCTTCTAGCATGGTATATTCAGCATTCCGACTTTAAGTTTGGAGCGATATTGAATTTGGAATTTGCCAGCTTCGATGAAACTCTAGCAGTTCAATATTTGACAGCAACTCATACAGCATTGCCGCATAAACCTTTAACAGTTCTGGTATCAAGTAAATTGCGCCAAAAAGCAAAGGCAATCACTTCATTAATTACACGCTCAGATTTTCAATTGAGTATAGATGAATTAGTAGGCGCCTTGAATCACAGCATAGAGGCAGGAGATGTAGATGCACTAACAGCACTTCTTGAGAACACCAACATTTATGAAATACTCAAAAATTATTATACCTTAGATGGCGATGGTTACTTATCTCGAGAAGAAAGAGGCACTGTCCTACCCACTGCTCTAGCCTGGTACGTGCGATCTGACCAATTTGAAGAATTATTTTCTTCTTACACAGAAGAACAACAAAAAGTACTCATCAAAAGTATTGTCAGACCGGGGCTCGATGCAAATCGCCCTACATTACATGCCTATGTCATGCAATCAGGTAATAAAAAACTGATCGCTTTGTTTGGCGGCCCTGAGCCTCGTTTGATGCGACAAACGGAAGGAAAACAATATACAGCTTTTATACCTGATTTTTGGCGTAATCAAAAAGCACTGAGTTCCTTACAAAAGTTTCAACGTCAAACTGTCGTTAAAATTGCCAAAAAGAAATCGGTGTATTTTCGGGTTGATAAAGCCACCATTTCAGAAGTTGCAAAGAGCGCTGCCGCGGCTTGTCCGATTCAACTTTTTCATTTACTTCATCAAACAGATACTGCAAATCTACAGGCGATTTTACAAGCAAGTCTGCTTCAAATTAGGCAACATACCCAAGGGCGTAGTATCACCGGCAAATACAGTGCTGGTTTAATGCCTGCTCAGCATGGTCTAGGGGTCCTAAGTTTGTTTTGTTATTTCACCAAGCAACCTTGGGGAACCGGACTGCAAGAAGGATTAGCATTATTTTCCCGTGAGAATAAAAATCCATCTAGCGGTATATCGTTTAATTTATTTCAATTGCTCTCAGAAAATCCTCAAATCAATTTTATTTTAATCGGTCCCTCACATGAAACCCCAACGAAAAGACTGACTATTCAGGGTTTCATGCTAGAATCACTCCCTGTGGAAAAAGAAGGTCTATGGACCCGAAAGGTTAAATTTAACAATCCGACGCAGGGACTCCAACGAATCGCTCAGGTGCTTTTCGAGCTAGTTTTAGATAAACTCGTTTCTAAATTACCTGGCGAGTTACAAGCTGAAGTAATACAGCGCCTGACTAAACCACAGACTGAAAATGATTATAAATTAGCTAGAGATCTAATTGATCTACTACACCTTGAATGGTTGGTTCCGGGCGATATTCCTCTCAAATTTTCTTACGTGGACCAGGTTCAGTATGGAGCAGAAAGATATCATTTAGTGAAACTCCGTAATCTCGTAATGCAAGGTAGTGAATCGGATGTGCTTCGTGCTATTGAAAATGAAGAATCGATAAAACGTTTGTCTTTCGTAGTCACTGGTATCATTAATATTGCGATCCAACGTGGCTTCAAACAAGTAGTTAAAACGTTGACGCAACGGACGAAAACAAACAAACCAGAAATTAAAATCGCGTATTATCCACCCGAAGTTTATCAAATAGAGGCTGTCATTCAGCAGATACTTGAAGACCCAAATAATACCCGCACTTACGTCACTTATTTGAATTCTATTCTCACTATTAACACTGTTCGGCAGTTAGACAGTAATCGTAATTGCAGCCATCATGCAGAAATGGCTAAATTACATCATGCATTAGGAATTGGTAATTTAATTGGTCAAAATGCTTTACAAATCGTTCTACCTGACACGTTGGAAGTTCCTATTGGCGAAGGAGGCATTTGTAGTTCTTTGACAGCGATGAGGGATAAATTGTTGACCTACGAACTAGCCACGCTTTTAGTTTCCATGCAAAATCGTCGTTATTACCAAAATCATAATGGCACTTTCCATCCGATCACGGGCAAAGGTGCCACCAACGGCACAGTAGCCTTATTACCGGATAGATTATTTAACGATGATGGTCCATATCGAATCAATATAAGTTATGACATTACCGGCAAGCAACTTCAGTTGTCTACTTCTCGTAGTAATACCCTAGCTTTCATAACGACCGAACTACAAGCTCTTTTAAATATTTCTTCCGAAAAAGTTTCTATTAATGAAAATGTTATTACGATAACTATTCCTGTCACGGATCTCATTGCAAAACTAAGACGACAAGCAGTTTTTTACAACGGCATTAATGTATTGACAGAGGATGGACGCCTCTTACTAGCTTACCGCCATGGTAAAGGCTTAGCATCTTCAGGTGGACATCATTGCGACAAGTACGATCGCAAAGGAATTGTATATAGCCTTCGTTCCGAATTTGGACTTGCATTGCGAAACGCAAAGAACTTGGAACAAGCCATAGTAATGCTTAATCCGACTAAAAAATTGGAAGAAACAGGAATATTTGTTGTACACGAACAAGACTTGACCTCCATAAAAGAAGGTCAGAAAGTTGCTAATTTTACGGCTGATCCTGATGAATTTGACCGTGGTAGTGAAGTAGCCTTAACCTTAACTCAAATGCGAGGCAAGAAATTTTACGACGTCATGCCACTTGAAAGTTTAAGTCTTTATCAATTAAATCTGCTTAAAGCTTATCTTCGCGATTCAGGACATCATTGGTCTGTAGCAATTAATACTGAAGTTGAAACCATGCTTTGTAATAACGTTTTCTATAAAGTACCTAAAGAATTTTTTGGTCAAATGATTTTAGTATCAGAAACCCCTCTTCCCGATCAGCTAACTGAAAAATTTGTGTGCTTGGAGAGTGTTGATTCTAAATACGTCTATCAAACTGACGAGAGTCCTTTGGCTATCTTGAATATAATGCGCAATACTTCGAATTTACGTTTGACTTGCTAACGTTATTATCCAATTTTAGAGCCATTGGCCACGGGTAAATCCGGTACCGCTAAGACGATGCCATCCGCTCTTGAGAAACCAGTGATCAAAAATTCAGACATGAAAGGTCCGATTTGTTTTGGCGGAAAGTTAATGACACCTATTATTTGCTTGCCGATTAACGCTTCTGGTTGATAGAGCTTAGTGATTTGAGCACTGCTTTTTTTGATTCCAAATTCGCTACCAAAATCAACTGTAACAATATAGGCGGGAACTCGTGCTTGCTTAAATTCTTCTACCGCAAGGATAGTCCCCACTCGCAACTCAACTTTACTAAAATCATTCCAAGAAATACTCTGCATAACGGTCTCCAACAGTTAGAAAGTTACAAATAATATCACCCTTTCTAGCGGTTTGGTTTATCCGTTAAAAGCATACTTTTTGCCGGGAAAGTCATTTTTTGCCAAATACTAGGAGCAAGACCTACCTCACGAGTAAAACTTCGACTAAACGCCGACAGATTTTCATAACCCACTTGGTATGCGATTAATTCTATAGACAACCTTGGATTACCTAATAAAATCTTCGCCTTGTTGATTCGCTTACGACGCCAATAATCGCCAATAGTTTCTCCAGTGACCTCTTTAAAGCGACGCTGTAATTGGCTAACACTTAGAAATACCTGATTGGCAAGACTCTTCAAACATATCGGCTGACTGAAATTATTATTCAGCCAATGAATAATTTTTGCGATTTTATTATCGATCCGGTTATTAAATTGCTCTAGCAACAGATGTTCTAAGAAAGCAGCCACTTGAACTTGACGCAAAGAGTCATTTTGATGAGTTAAATACCCTTCCGCAAATGACAAAAATTTGTTCATTGAGGGCGATAACTGCCAAAAATCCGGAATATCCAACATATTCAACCAAGGTTTTTCGTTTGAGATATCAAGTACTAGAAAAAGATTATCATCTTTTGAGGCAAATGCATGGGTCTCTTGGGACCTAATAAAAGCACCAACACTGCTATGGACTACTCCAAATTTCGAACCTATCTGGAGCTCTAAATGACCTTTCAGTGGCAAAACACACTGATAATAATCGTGTTTATGATGAGTGGTTTCTAAGCTATACGAAATAGCCTTTAAATTTTCGTTGAAGCAGTTAGTCTTAAACATTCTGAGAATTCCATTTAGCGATAAACGATAGTATGGGTTGTTTGATCAGATTTTATTATATCTTCAAAGTAATTAATTTCCTGCAAAATTTGGCTTAAAATATTAGATGCAGCTTGAGCATATGGATCTTTAACACTTTTTTCTAATATAACCCTAATAAGACTTGTATATTTTTGAACTAAAGCTTGGTTCTCTTCAATCGATACAAATTCTTTTTTACCTAATTCGTCGGCTTCGATTGTGTCTAAAAAATTATTGATAGTTGTCGTATCCTTTGGTTGACGATCCGGCCAAAAATGTAAATGTTTATGCTGCCATCTTTTTGGCTTGAGTTGCGAATCTATTCTCATAAATGCCATACCAACTTTTGGAGCAACACTTAATAATATTTGCTTGATTTGTTTGAAATATTTTTTGTGTGCAGAATTCTGTTGTTTGGTATGCGCTAATCTTTCAGCTTTAGCAAAAAACGAGGATAATTCTCCGTTTGAAACACTCTGATATTTCTTCGTAAGATCAGGAAATGTTTTTAGCATGGATGCCAATATAGAAGTTTTTTGTTCTAAGGAGAGCAATTCATCTTTCACTAAAAAAACGAGATAATTGTCGGGGTCTTTCTTCCAAAGTTTGTCCTGTAATCCAACACTGATAGAATAACTTAGTTCATCTATCTTTTTCGTACTTTTTAAATAAGGCTGTACAGTTTGTTTTAGTTCGGTTAAATAAGTTTTTGCTTGCTCATTCGATGCCTCCAGTGCTTGCCTATATAATTTAGCTGCTGCAAGATAATCAGGAGGGCCACCAACACCATCATGAAACAACTTACCTCGAGCGATCTGAGCGTTAACGTTGCCTAACGATCCTGCTTTTTCAATATAGACTATACCTTGCGCAACATCGACAGGCACTCCTTCTTCGCCATATATAAACATACACCCAGCTGCGTAAAGCGCTTCAGGGCAATCTCGCTGACCTGCTTTTTGGAACAATCGTAAAGCCTCTGCTTGATCAACCGCAACCCCTCGTCCTGTCTTATACAGACAACCCAATCTAAAGGTGGCTGTAAGATGGCCACGTTCTGATGCTGTTCGATAAAGACTTAGTGCTTCTAGATAATTTCGCTTGCAACCTAAACCATACTGGGCAATGTAGCCTTTTAAAAATAATGCAGCCAAGTTTTCTGGATCTTCGTTGAGAGCATAATCAACTTTTGTGTTTAATAAATCTATTTGTGTCGGTAGTAATGGTTTATTTAGAAATGCTATCAATGCAGTTAAAGTTTCTTCATTCCCTTGAAAAACATCATTTAGTAAATGTTCAAAATTAGAAGAAAATGGCATCTTAGTCTCTCACGCAGGGTAATAATTATAATTTATTATAGTTGTATCAATTTTTTCAAAAATCATAGTATTTTAGAGGATTTTCATTAAAATAGCCTTAAAGTACTTTACCTCTTGAAACTATTTTTTGGACACAACAAAAACGCTCGCCCACGTCCGAGACTTTGAGTGGCCGACGTCTGAGGCTTTGAGTCGCCGACGTCCCGCGATCAAGTCGAGGGACGTCGGCGAAAGATTCGAGGGAAAAATGATTAAAAAATTGAATCAATATTTCGAGCTTTATAGTGGCGTTTCAAATCTTTCAGGGCAGGTTGACCAGAACATCATTAACAGATGGTGTGATTACCACCAATTTATGCTTCAAGACATCAAGAAATGGTTTGTGCCAATTATTGACAAATCTTGAATTTTTTCATAAAATACCACTAAATTTCTATATTTGTTGAATAATAAATTACAACCCAGGGGGAATTATGGCTGTAGAGAAGTTTTGTAAAACTGCCGTATTAAGTCTACTTACAGGAATTACTTTTTTTGGAGCAGTCAGATCAATATCAGTTCCATGTGTCACTTTTGATCCTAATCTAGAGCTTGCTGAAGCAACTGAAGATTTAACTTTTGCATTGACTTTGATTGGCGTAGTTGCATTAGCTTCTGTGCCAGTGACTTTTCCGGTATGTCAACATGAGCAAAATACTCGTGAACTTAAAGATTGGTTTAGCAATCGACACTGGGCCTTAAAAGGGCCAATCATTGGAATGCCATCATCACTGCTACTATTTGGATTCCTACAAGCTCTACAAGCGATCGTTCGTAATGTCAAAGAACATGCTGAATTAAGTGAAATGGGGAACTTTGTCGAACTTATGGTGACGCTTGGTTTCTGCGCAATTGGCCTTAGTGTATTTGCAGCATTGCTTTTTCGAAGACAAGAACAACAGGCAAATGCTGATGTCACAATTCCTCTTCAACAGCAAAACCGAGATTCGAATGGCTATAACTACGGTAATTTATAAATTATAAAAACTTAATATTGTCTGCAGTTCGGCGCATACTTTTTGAGGATGTGCTATTTGAATAAAATGTCCCGAGTTAACTTGGGATATTTTGCTATGAGGATTTTTATTAAGCCATTGTTTTTGACTCTCAAACCAATCCTCTACCAAAGAATGTTTTTTTTCCGCACCGGTTGACGATAGAATCACAACTGGAATGTTATTATCAATTGCTCCCAAAGCCTGAAGTGATTCCTGAGAGCTTTTTAAGCCTAATATTTGATAGATCACTTCGGTTTTGGAGCCACCATATTTTTGATAGATATCACGAGCTGATTTTATTTTAGCTTCTTCTATTCCCTTTTGATATTTAGCTAATAACTTCGACGAGAAATTAAACTGTCTTGGCACAGGATCAACTAACAAAATGCCTTCGATCAAAGTTGGATGCTTCAATAAAAAATAGCCAGCATAAATAGCGCCATACGAATGCGCCACAAGTATATAGGGAGGTTTAATGTTTCGTTCTTTCAATAATATTTCTAATTCTCGATTTATTTTTTCAGCAGTAAGCGACTGGTTGGCGGAAACTGAAAAGTCAGGGGGACTTTTACCAAGACCACTTCGATCATACAGGAAAATTGATCCTAACTTTTTGGCACATTCCAAGAGTTTCGGGGCATCTTTCCATTCAGTTATAGAAGTGCCACTACCATTTAAAAATATCATTGTTCCTGTAAATTTTGCCGAACGGTTTGGATAATATTCTGAATAGATTTTGACACCTGGCTTAACATCAGTATATTTCGAATCTGCCCAGGCGTTAAAAGTTAATAAGCATATTAAATACAAAAATATTTTCATGATTCTATATCCATATATTCGTTCTCTAGTTCCATTCATTAGTAAGGAGATTTTTAAAACCCCCTCACCCCAACCCTCTCCCCCAAGGGGGAGAGGGAGTTAAAAAATAAACTCGATACATTACTCCCAGCGAAAGAGAGAGCACCAACGGTCCCCCTCCCGCTTGCGGGAGAGGGTTAGGGTGGTTTCAGAAACACCTTCTTACCACCCTAAGGGAAATTGCCTCAATTACATTCGACAATTTGTTCTTCGATGAATTCGCGATCTTTTTAATCAGCTTCAAAAATTTTTATCGTCACAGATAGTTACCAAATTATTCTGCCGAACCGGCTTGCGCTACAAAAGGAGGTTTAGCGAAGCAGATGAAAAAGGACAAAAGGAAAAAAATTATTGCTGAAACATAAAAGATATCATTGGTTGCTAGCATATAGGCTTGGTTGACCACAACCAATTGCATTTTGGCGTAAGCAGCTTGTTGTGAATAACCTAATTCTTGCAGTCTGGCAAGCGCTTCTAAAGATATAGGATTTGCAGCATTGATATTTTCGACTAAGTGGCTTTGATGCAATGCTTCTCGTCGATCCCACAGTGTCACACTGATGGAGGTTCCAAAACTACCGCCCAAAATTCTAAGAAAATTTGACAGACCTGCTGCACTGGCAAGACGGCTGTCAGGCAAGCCACCTAATAGAATAGCGACCAGCGGTACAAAAAATGTGGCTGCGCCTAATCCTTGGATAAATCGAATTAAGGCAATGTGGGTAAAATCGACGTCGGTATTAAAATTACTAAGCCAATAAGAACAAATCGAAAATACTAAAAATCCAAACCAGGCGATAATTCTGGCATCAATTTTTCCAAGCAGTTTTCCCACTAACGGCGACAAAAAAACCGGTAAAACGCCAAGCGGTGAGGTCACGATGCCTGCCCAGGTAGCGTTGTAACCCATTTGAGTCTGTAACCAAAGTGGTAATATCACGACGCTAGAGAAAAATATCATATATCCCAAGCTCAAGGCGATCGTGCCAATCGTAAAATTTCGTACTTTAAATAAACTCAAATCTACAATGTGTGCTTTCTTCTCGGTAAGCTCGTATACAACTAAACAACTTAGACAAAATGCACTGAGAGCCGCAAGGGTTACGATAAAATTTGAATGAAACCAATCTAAGTCTTTTCCTTTATCGAGCAAAATCTGAAGTGAACCTACACCCACAGCTAATAAAATCAGTCCGACATAATCGATTCGTGACTTCATTGTTTTTGTTTCGCGTTTGTTGAGAAGCATCCAAGTAAAATAAGCAGAAAAAATTCCAACAGGAATATTAATAAAAAATATCCAAGGCCAAGAATAATTGTCGGTGATATAACCGCCTAATATTGGACCTAAAACTGGCGCAGAAACCGCTACCATCGCCCATAAAGCTGTTGCTACTGCTTTCTTATCACTTGGGTAATTCGCTAAGAGCAAACTTTGTGATAACGGAATCATTGGTCCCGCAAAGAGACCCTGAATAACACGAAACGTAATAAGCATAGGAAAGCTAGTTGCTAAACCACACAAAATTGAAGCAAATGTAAATAATAAAGTTGAATAAACAAAAAGTCGCACCTCCCCGAGCTGCTTGGCTAGCCAACCGGTAAGAGGCAAGATGATCGCCAAACTCACAGCAAAAGAGGTTATCACCCATGTGCCTTGATCTGGGCTAACACCCATGTAGCCAGAAATAGTAGGAATTGATACATTCGTGATAGTCGTATCAAGAATGTTCATAAAGATCCCCAAAGAAACTGCAAAGGTGAGTAAAACTAACCTAAAACCCTTGATCACTGTTGGCATATTCCCTCACACCACAAACCTTTGACAACTAGCTATTTTGAGCACCGCTATTGTCTTTAAAAATCTTGTCGATCATTTTATCGGCATCTTTGAGCTGATCGCTATAATTTTCCGTTTGGTAAATAACTTTACGTTCCGGCATTTGTGATAGCACCTTGCCACCTCTATCATGCGTATCAACACTCACTGTCATTGTTAAGCCAATTCGCAAAGGATATTTCCTTAATTGTTCGGGATCTATTTCAATACGCACCGGTAATCTTTGCACTATCTTAATCCAGTTACCCGTCGCATTTTGCGGCGGTAAAATATCGAACGCACTACCAGTTCCCGGGCTTAACCCCACCACTTTACCATCATAAACAATATCACTGCCATAAGCATCGGCAGTTAATCGCACTCTTTGACCGATTCGAATATGCGCTAATTGCGTTTCTTTAAAATTAGCGTTCACCCAAATTTGATTAATCGGAATAATTAACATTAACACGGTATTAGGAGTCACTTCCTGACCAACTTGAACAGCTCTCTTCGCAACATATCCGGTTTCAGGGGTATAAATAGTTGTGCGTTGCAGATTGAGATAGGCATCACGCAAAGCAACCATGGCCTGTTGGATATTAGGATGATGATAAAGATCACTATTAGCAACTAAGGAAGTAGCTGCAGCTAGTTGTTCTTTGGCACTATCGACATCGGCTTGTGCTTGTTTGACATCAGCTTGGATATGTTTCAAGGTTTCAACTGAAATGACTCTTTGAGCAGCCAGCTCTTCTCTTCTTTGCAAATCGCCCTGTAATTTATCTAAAGTAGCCTGCTTCAAGGCGACGTTGGCTTTAAACTCAGCCACATTATTGTAAAGTTGTTTAGTTTGACGGACAGTGGTCGCTAACTGCGCCTTGGCTCTCTCCAAAGCGATGGTCGCATCGGCTTTATCTAGATAGATAATTGGGTCACCTTTGACCACAAGGCCAGTCTCTTCAGCTAAAATTTTCGTTACATGCCCAGAAATCTGAGACATGATCTGAACAGAGTTGCCTACGACATAAGCGTTGTCGGTTGTTTCATAGAATTGTCCAAAGAAGAATCGATACAGACCGTATGCTGCGCCAGTTAATAAGAATATGAAAACGATGACAGATAGCCAAAATCTGCGTTTTGATATTCTGGCAGGTGGTGGATTGCTATTATCTGTTGGTTCCGTTGCCATGCATTCATCCCATATTCCTCTACTAAGAAAGAATAGTAAAATTTATGTCAGTTGGGAGAGTATTAGCCTTTTTTACTCTGCTTCTGGTGTGCAACTGGCACTTCAAGATTGTTATACATTTTATCTTGGAGATATTTGATTAAATCTGACAAATAGCTACCTGGCTGCTCACCGGGAATTCTATGCAGCTTTGCGACCAAATCATGAACAGTAGGAATTTCAGTTTCGATATGATTGTTCACAATAAAATCGACTTCATTAATACCCCATCGCCAAGCATTGCCAGTTAGATAACCCCAAACGCCAGAGCCATCGTGGCTATACCTGCTTAAGATATAAATAGCTTTTTGAACTTCGGTTTCGCCAATTGCATTCTCCCAATCCGAATTAAGATGAGCTATATGCTTTAAGGTCGAGTTCAATTTATGGCCAGTATTATTTTTAACAACCTGATGCAGACGATAGCCTTTAGAACGACAAACTGCCGCAACAGCTCTTGTCAAAAATTCGTCAACATTTGTTCCGCTTTTGGTGCTAATGCCAAACAGAACAATTTCGCAGGAAGTATCAAGTTGATCGATAAACTCTCTAATTTCGCTATCTTCAACAATTCTTTTATCTGGCAAATCATACTTATTAGCCACAATTAATATCGGTTTTTTTGAATCTGGATTATGGCGGATATAGTCAATAATTAATTGGCGAGCATGCACAAACGAAGCGTATTCTGTAATATCGAAAATAAAAATCTTGGCATCAATTTCATGACCATTTAGTTTCTCTGGCGACACATCAAGAAAAACGACTTGAATAATTTTATCGCCAATCGTAATTGTTTTGTGGTCAGCTACAGCTAAGTGCTTTGCTTCACCCTCTGCAATAAATTCATCAGCGACTGACTTTGTGACGAAAGCTGTTTTTCCCACGCCATTATCACCAACCACTTGGAATGTTAAAAAATAATCGGGGCTTGGTGACAGTGAAGACAATGGAGAGTTAGCACTAACGTAATGAGAGTAAGTTGCAACCGGTAAAATAACCTCTTTTTTTCTCTTCATGTTAGCTCCGCTGGTTAATTGTGAAGCCAATCTAATATGAGAAAAGTATAGTGTAAGAACTTCAAAGTTTTTATATAGCTCATTACCCTGTCAATCTCACCTTGGCATGTCATTCCCGAACCCCTGTCATTCCCGCGCTCTGTCATTCCCGCGTAGG
>DJAM01000096.1:1236-7093 GCA_002429595.1 Coxiellaceae bacterium UBA6002 | reverse complement strand
GCGCGGGAATGACAACAAAGGTGCGGGAATGACAAATAGTCAGAACTGCAATTTTTGTCTATTACAGAGCAATGTGAAATATTTATTTAAGCTCTTAATATTTCATTAAAGAATCTTTGCTATGATGGCGACTTTTTCTATGTATAACTAAATATTATGAATACTGATTTTGAGATCTTTAAGAAAAAGCTGATTAACAGCGAAAGCGCTAATTCAGATGACAGCCAAGAACAGCGAGATTTAATACTGATTCTAGAACTACTAAAGAAAGCCAATATTTTCAATCGTGGTATTTTTAATTGGCTTATGACGTTGGAGCCAAAAAAAATAGATAACCTAAAAAGAGATCTTACGGTTCTGAATGAATACCAAGTGCTAAACGAATCTTATCTACCTCTTTTTATTTATTATAGTAATGGTAAATTTGATCTGACTGCAAATTGTATTCCGTTCCTAAAAAGTAGACATACCAAAAATTACTTAAGTACTTATACTCAAGCTATATTATTCGGACAACTAATCTCAAAGATTGAAACACAAACATTAAAGAAAAAGTTTATTGAGTTTGAAACCCTCATTAATCATTACTTGAAAGCACAAGCAGAAGTCAAACACACAACCGATCTCAACCATTTTTTTATCAATTTAATCCAATGTCGGCTTTTAACACCTAACCGATTACAAAAAATTTTAAATAATGCTGACAAAATCACGAATATTATCGCCGCATTTCGTTTAGAACCAAATACCTGTGATTTTGTTGACCAAAATGATATTGCCATCCACCAAGAATTTTTTGAAATTTTATTGTTACACACCTTAGACCCAGCAACACCATTGCATTGGGAAGTTGTTGAAATTATACAGAAGCACATTGATGATTTTCGAAATGTATATTCCCGTGCGTTAATAATGCACCCACAACCGCGCTTACTCTGGAAAGCAATTATTAAACTAAATAATATTGATGGTCTAAATCTAGAGAATTTTGCTGCAATCGGCACTGAACATCCTTTAACTAAAGCAAAAATTATTGATCATTTGATCGGACATGAAGTTACCATTAAAGATAAGTTAGATGTAATAAAAAGATACCCCTGCCCACGATTGCTACAAAAAAAATTGGTTCATATATCAAGACAACTTGAAACATCTGAATTTGAATCCGAACTCATTGATGAGTTGTTCAAACTATTATCAGATCGAATGGAAATTATCGAAAGAACGCAAATGTTAGCCATGACAACACAGAATGGACGACAAACCTTTTTCAGCCTGTTACCCCAGGAATTATTGCAAATGACGGCAGCATGCAGTCATTTTGCCGCCCATACTACTGAAAATGCTATGAAGATTGTCTTAGATAATTGGACGGAACCTCAAGCACAACCTTCATCTCAAGCAGAGCCTATTGAAGATGTAAGTGGGTTATATCCTTAGGCACATTGCTGCGTTGGCTTCAGCGAATCATCGATTTTGGTTCATAATAACAGCGTAAAATAATAACTGGGGGGACAATAGTTCGGGATGCTCGTCCAGTAATTTAGCTAAGAATTTTTTAGGAAAGAAGTCTATATTTGTCAAATGTTGATTTTTCATCATAGCCCGAAGATTTTAAATTGTTAGTTTAATAATGAATGCTTAAAACTTTCTTAAATAACACATTTTTTGAAAAAAACCGTCCTAATTTGGTGACTTTGCATCTACGATTATGTATAACAAAATTTAGTAAAACCACATAAAACCTACTCGGACAGGCACAAATGCAAGAGCCATTACTTAAGAATCCAGATTCTAATCGTCGTATGCAGATGCAATTAACAATTAATATTGCACATGAAAATAATTTCGACTTAAAAGCAATTGCCGAGGAAATTTCTTTCCATAGTAGAGTATTACAAGAATTAACTATTACACTTAACATCGTAGAAAATAGCCCTCGCCCAAGTTATAACGATGTTCAAAAATTTGCAGAAGCAATTCGAAAATGTACCAAACTTCGTTCGTGTAAAATTGAGGACTTTTTTGCAACCTTCCATAAAACCCATTGGCAGTCCATTTTTTATGCAATTACAGCAGCTAGTGGTTTAGAAACCATTAGTTTTAGAAACACATATCTTGGCCCAATAGGTTATCGATTTGCGCGTGAAACTTTATGTTCACTAGACAAATTAACATCTGTAGATTTAACACAAACAGCTATGGTGACTTATGACGATGTTGAAGATTTAGCTTCGTTGCTCGCGTTGAATACAAGTTTGAGCAAAGTAATATTAGGAAAGTCACCTATGACCTTGGAGTGGTGGCAAATGTTAAATAGTGCTTTAGATAGAAAGACGCCCCCAACCTTGGTGTGGGAACCCTCGACTCAGAATGAAATGCAAGATCAAATGAGAAAAATCTGCAGCGCGCTACTAAAACAGGGTTACAGTTCAGGCATGGACGATGCATCGTATATCTTATCTTTATTTATAAAACAAACAGAAAAATTTGATCAAGAATGGTCAGCCTTTAAAGCTAAGTATGACCAAGCTGCCACGAGCAAGCTACTTTCTCCAATGGCGTTCCTAGCAAAACCCGCTAACACCAATATCTCTCAAAGAACGCCTGGCAATTATGGAACCAATCAACCAGGTCCAAATCCGCCTAGATACTAGATATTATTAGAATGTTTTTTCTTATTTGCTATAGTTAACTGTTTTTAGGATAGCCTCTTAACGGACAATAGGTAACAAGGAAGTTCACTAATGAAAAAGCTAAATATTCTGCTTTCTAGCATACTACTGGGCTGCTTATCAGACGGACAAGCGCATAACGCCCCTTTTGGTAATTCCGTCGCAAATCCACGACTGATCATCACGGGTCTAGTCGGCGAGGATGCTTTAGCACGTGGCGATTTCTTAGTGCCTTTTGCACAATCTTGCGATTCCTTGTTTTTTGGAAATCTACAGGGGGAATTTGGTGATCAATCCGCTTGGTATGCGGGTGTCGGTCTAGCCTATCGTAAAATAATCGACCCCACTAAAATCGTAGGCACTTATGTCTTTGTCGATAACAATCAATCTGAACACCACCACGAGTTCCAAGTGGTCAGCCCAGGCGTTGAATTAATATCTAACAACTGGGATGTTCGTTTAAATGGCTATATTCCTGTCAGCGAGAAAACCAAAAGCGGCAATCCATTTTTTTTAACCCATGCAAACAGCTGCGGTGTTAATGACGGTTGTGAATTCGTCGAATTTCGTGGTCACCAACAATTCGAACATCAATTTGTAAATCTTGAACAAGTCGGTCCAGGGGTCGATGGTGAAATCGGAATTACTTTGCCAGGCGCATATAACCTTCAACTACATGCCGGCGGCTACTTTTTTGATCTCAAAGATTTTGACGACGTTCGAGGTGTAGAGGCTCGAGTAGGATTACCGATTAATCCTACAATAACCCTGACTGCTGAAACGAGTTACGATAATCAACAACGTGGCCGTGTGGTAGCAGGTTTGCAATTCACCTTCGGTGGACCACGTTGCGTTAATCCTTGCAGCATAGCCAGTCACCTAGAAGATCCTATTATGCGTAATCTTGGCACAGTGGGTCGTGGCAACGGTATTCCAATTATTTCTCGACGTAAGGATAATGGCTTAGTACTCACCAGGGATAATATCTTCTTCTTTAGCCCCACGGGCACAGCCCCATTTAGCGGTGCGAATTCCGGTACCTTTGAAAACCCACTAGCTGCAAATCAGTTTAGTCAAATTACAGTGGATGATGTCTTTGCCGCAACTGGGGACGGTAGTTTCTACTTTGCTACCGGAACTTACACCATTCAAGGTGCAGGCGCTCCAAATGCAGTGGTAACGTTACACGATCACCAAAGTATCGTTGGTCGCACCGCAGATTTCAAATGTTCTCCTGTTGGTGACGAACGTCCCATTCTGCTTGGTGGACTCATATTTACAGGTAACAATACCCTGGATTCTATACAATTAATTAATGCTTTGGTTGGCACCACAGGTGGCAGAGTTGTTGCTTTGGACTTAGATGCGGCAGTTAATAACCACGTTTGTAATTCAACAATTGCTGCTTCTGCTATTTTCAATGGCGACCTCGTTGGTCTAGAAAATATCGCGATCGGTATTCATGCCAATGATAGTGAATTAGACATTATGACCAGTACTGTTACCGGCACAGCCATTGTTAATGGCTCGGTCAGTGGCGGAGGCCTGAATGCCGCTGCAGGTATTGGGGAAATTGGTGGCATAGCGGGTACTGGAGGAAACGCAGATGACGGTGCTGGCTTATTTTTTGGTTCAGTGACAGGTGGAAATGGCGGTCCAGGGATAGATGAGCAAGGCGGAGATGGAACCGATGCTAGTTCCACTATCACAATTGGCGACAGTGGCAATGGTACCTCTAGCAACATTACAAGAACATTTAGTAATAATACGTTTACGTTAACCGATGTTAATGTTCAGGGAATTAGCAATATCACAGACACCCTAACTGAATTTAGCCTCAATAGTGCGATCGGTATAGGAGTCATTGCGGGTATAGGCGGTATTGGAGGTAATGGCGGTGATGGCGGTTCGATATTGACAACAATCGTAAGAGGCGGAAATGGTGGTGACGCATCTGGTGTTGATGGCATAGGCGGAAATGGTGGCAATGCATTCCTTACTGTTACCGCCGGGAATGCTGGCGATGGTGGTAGTGCCACAACCACAACTAGCTTCCTCGACAATATTTTTGACGTCAGAAATAGTACGATTTTAGGAAGTGCTAATGTAGATGGAATAATTACTGTAGTAAGTGCAAATATAGCAGGCGGTATTGGTAGCATTGGCGGCCTAGGTGGCACAGGGGGTAACGGCGGCAACGGAGGCTTCATTGATTCGGCTACCGCTACAGCAGGTTCTGGCGGAGATGCAACAAACGGTGGCACGGGTGGTAACGGCGGTTTAGCATCCATAACGCTTAGTTGTGGCAGCGGCGGTAATGGCGGCGATGCATTCACTCTTGCAAGCTTCAATAGGAATGACTTCACAGTAATAAACACTGTAGTGCAAGCCGCAGCTACGGGTGGCGCTAACGTGTCAGGCTTCTCTTTAAATTCAGCAGTAGGCATTGGGGACATTGCTGGCATATCTGGATTAGGGGGCGCTGGCGGCGCCGGAGGTTCTCTAAATAGTATTGAAGCTCAAGGCGGTAATGGTGGCGATGCAACCGAAATCGAAACAGGGCCAACTTTCGGCGGCAACGGTGGCACAGCTATAATCACAGCACATGGCGGCGGCAGCGGTAATGGCGGCTTCGCAGATGCTCAAACGACCTTCGCGCAAAACCATTTTACGATCACATCTTCAGTAGTAACCTCAAATACTTCTGTAACGGGCTCAGTAATTAACTCAGTCAATGCTGCTACAGACGTCGGTAGTATCGCAGGTGTAGGTGGTAATGGAGGTAATGGCGGTCAGGGTGGTGCAGCTACCCTCTCGGTAACCGGAGGCAACGGTGGCAGTGCAGTTTCGGGTGACTCAACTGGTGGCACTGCTGATTTAGCATTCATCACTGGCAACGCTGGCGCAGGCGGAGCCGGCGGCACAGGCAATACTATTGCTAGTTTCAATCTGAATATATTTGATATTAAAGCAACTGCATTTAATTCAAATGCTACGGTGGGACTTGCAGTCAATAACTCTGCGAATTTAGCTGTTGGCTTCGGAAGCGCCGTGGGAATAGGCGGAGTTGGAGGTAATGGTGGTAATGCAGGAGATGGTACCTCAACTGTTATCTCTGGAAATGGAGGCGATGGTTTTGGTGGACCCGGAGGGGATGGCGGAAATGCGACAGCCTCCGTTAG
>DJAM01000096.1:586-1130 GCA_002429595.1 Coxiellaceae bacterium UBA6002 | reverse complement strand
CGACAGCCTCCGTTAATCTAGGCAGTGGCGGCCCGGGTGGCAACGCCAACACGCTTAGTCTAACCAACAACAACAGCATTGGTTTGTCGCAAAGCCTTATAGTAGCAAGTGCTAATGCTCTAAACGTTACTGCTCCTTTGCAGTACTCAATTAATTCGGCAGTGACGATAGGAACTATAGGAGGAATAAATAGTATTGGTGGCAATGGTGGAGATAACTCTGCTCTAGCATTACTGACAATCACTGGCTCTGCAGGTTTAGGTGGTCTGGGCGGTAATCCTGGAGTTGCAACTAATAATGTTAATATAGGAGCAGGTGGCAATGGTGGTAACGCTACAACATTAGGAACTTTTAGTGGTAATGGTTTAACGCTTAACACTGTACAGTTAACTGCTAACTCAAACGTGACTAACAACCTCAATACCTTTGCTGAAAATTTCAGTGCCTCATTTGGTGCTGTCGGAGGTGCAGATGGTGTCAATGGCACCTCTTCGGGGGGTACGGGTGGTTTGGCAACATCAACTGCAAATGTTAATAACAACGA
>DJAM01000096.1:0-460 GCA_002429595.1 Coxiellaceae bacterium UBA6002 | reverse complement strand
AGTACATGGCTTGATGCAACTGCTGTCAGTAATGCCACAGTTGGTAATAACGTTTCGAACTTTAGCACTAATGAAGCATTTTCTGTCGGTGCAGACTTTGCTTTCGGAAGCACTACTACCTTCGAAGATAACGTCGTTAACATCTACAACTCAAACAATACTGCATTAGCTTTGGTCGAGGGTAACAACGATGCAACAAGCACTAACAAAGCACTAGGCTTGTTCGCCGGAAATGGAACGGTAATTAATTTTTTAAATAGCTCTCTTAACGTCAACGCTATTGTCCTAGGGGTTAACGCAGGAACTAATATCACAGTTCCCACAGCAACCGTTGGCACAGGTGTGATTAATTTCTAAAGGCTGATGGTTGTCATTCATGCGCGTAACTATCATCCTTACGCGTGACTATCATCCTTACGCGTACCTGTCATTCCGCGCGTAACTGTCATTCCCGCGCAGG
>DJAM01000002.1 GCA_002429595.1 Coxiellaceae bacterium UBA6002 | reverse complement strand
ACAGCTGCGCGGGAATGACAAGAAATTAGAAGGTTTCAGATTTTTGAGCGAGTTCTTTTTCAGCTTCTTTCATGCTAAGTCTGATACGTCCTTGTCGATCAATTTCGAGTACTTTGACATTGACGATCTGACCTTCGTGAAGCTTATCAGTGACATTTTCAACGCGTTCTTGGCTGATTTGAGAAATATGCACCAAGCCAGACTTACCGGATAGAAAATCTACAAAAGCACCAAAGTCCATAAGTTTGACAACTTTGCCTTCATAAATGGCACCAATCTCAACTTCTGCCACAATTTCTTCAATTCTACGTCGCGCTTCCTCACCGGCTTCTTTTTCGACAGCAGCCACTTTGACAAGACCATCGTCAGAGATATCGATGACGGCGCCCGTCGTTTCAGTGATTTCCCGAATAGTAACACCACCTTTACCAATCACGTCCCGAATTTTATCAGGGTTGATTTTGAAGCTAATGATGCGAGGAGCAAAATCAGAGATTTGTGCCCGTGGTTCACTAATTGAAGAT
This sequence comes from Coxiellaceae bacterium UBA6002, assembly GCA_002429595.1. Lineage (GTDB taxonomy): Bacteria > Pseudomonadota > Gammaproteobacteria > UBA6002 > UBA6002 > UBA6002. The sequence goes on along the minus strand of DJAM01000002.1, from coordinate 3,351 downwards.
TTCATAATATTAAGGATATGCAACCGGCCTTCTTTAGCTTGGGCCAATGCTTTTTCCATAATGTCGCGGGTTATACCATTAATTTTGATATCCATTTGTAGCGCAGTGACACCTTTTTCGGTTCCTGCCACTTTAAAATCCATATCGCCTAGGTGATCTTCATCTCCTAAGATATCTGTAAGTACAGCAAACTCTTCGCCTTCTTTAATAAGACCCATTGCAACACCGGCAACTGGCGCTTTAATAGGCACGCCGGCATCCATTAATGCTAAAGTAGTTCCACAGACGGTTGCCATTGAGCTTGAACCATTTGATTCAGTAATCTCAGACACTACCCGAACAACATATGGAAAATCTGCTAATGATGGCATTACCGCAATCATGGCCCTTTTAGCCAAATTACCATGACCAATTTCTCTACGTTTTGGTGAACCAAACATGCCAACTTCACCAGTGCAATATGGCGGAAAGTTGTAATGAAGCATGAAGGTGTCAGGTTTTTTTTCAGAGCTTACATCATCGACTATTTGAGCATCACGTTCAGTGCCCAGTGTGGCCACAACAACTGCCTGAGTTTCTCCTCGAGTGAAGAGAGAAGAACCATGAGTTCTTGGCAAGAAACTAATTTCAGTGTTGATCGGACGCACTGTTCTAGTGTCACGACCATCAATACGCTTGCCTTGCAATGCCTGACGTCGAACGATTTCTTTTTCGATATCAGAGAATAGGTTTTCTACTTCGCCTTGAGTTGGGGCATTTTCTTCTTCAGTACAAAACTGCGCGACTACCGCATCGCCGATTTCTTTAAGTTTATTGCGACGTTCAGCTTTCTGCTGAATTTGGTAGGCACTAACTAAATCTTGATGCACAAAGTTATAGATTTTGCTGTAAAGATCTTTATTCTGGGTGGGAGGTTCCCAATCCCATGCTTGCGCACCTATTTCTTTAGCGAATTCTTCAATAGCTTGAATGGCAACTTGCATTTGCTGATGACCGAATAATACTGCACCAAGCATGACTTCTTCTGATAGTTCATGAGCTTGTGATTCAACCATTAACACAGCTTCCCTGGTTCCGGCTACGACCAGATCCAAAGAAGAAGTACTTAATTGTGAAGTGTTAGGATTAAGGAGATATTCTCCTTGGGAGTAACCAACTCGAGCAGCTGCAAGAGGACCATTGAAGGGAATGCCTGATAAGGCAAGTGCTGCGGCTGCGCCAATAATAGCAGGTACATCAGCTTCCACTTCAGGATCAATAGAAAGAACTGTGGCAATGATTTGTACTTCGTGGCTAAAGCCATCTGGAAAGAGAGGTCGTATTGGTCGATCAATTAATCTCGCAACTAATATTTCTTTTTCTGAAGGTCTTCCTTCGCGTTTGAAATATCCCCCGGGGATTTTACCTGCTGCATAGGTGCGAACAGCGTAATTGACAGTTAATGGAAAAAAATCACGTGGTACGTCAGATTTAACGCCTACCACGGTTACCATGACCACAGTGTCACCCATTCTTACAATGACGGCACCAGACGCTTGGCGAGCAACACCACCGGTTTCTATGGTGACGGCATGTTGTCCATAATTAAATTGTTTTTTAAAACTTAACACTAAAATTTCACCTTTCTATGATTGAGTTAACTAAGCACGCAAGCCCAAACGTGCGATAAGATTACGATAACGTTCAACATCCTTATCTTTTAAATACTTCAAGATAGAACGTCTTAAGTTAACAATACGTAATAAGCCTCGACGCGAGTGAAAATCGTGTCCATGAGCCTTAAAGTGATCTGTGAGCTTTGTGATTCGGGCGGTTAGTAATGCGACCTGGACTTCTGGTGAGCCAGTATCGTCTTCTGATAAGCGGTATTCTTTAATAACTTCAGCTTTTTCTTTAGCATTCAATGACATATCTAAATCTCCAATTAATAACTTTTAAAAAACCCTTACCCGCTGTCATTTACAGAATAAGGAGTATCAAACGATTCTACCAGAGAAGGCAGCTCCAAGCTACGGGTAGCAATTAATCTACGAGGCGCCACACGCCCATCTTCTAAAATTTCCCCCACGCCTAAAAATTTCTGCTGGTTAGACACCAATCTTACCAACCCTTCAGTCGGTGCCTTAGGCACGATGATCGGTTGGCCTTGTTTAATATAATAAGTAAGCGACTCCGTTAACGTAATGAGCGGCCAATAACAAAGCGCGCTGTCGATGGGCAACAATTGCTCTCGTAACAATTGTCGATCACCACTTGCCAATTCTTTGAGCTTTTCGAGAGTTACCATACTGTGGTTTTCGTAGGGTGCAACATAAGTGCGACATAACATTGTCACATACGCACCAACACCTAGTTGCTCTCCGATGTCCTCGATTAACGTTCGGATGTAGGTTCCTTTGCTACATTTGACCATTAAAACTAAGCGATCATGTTCACAACTAATTTGGGTTAACTCTTTGATGGTGACATTCCGACTGGCGCGTTCGATTTCAATACCTTCGCGCGCATATTCGTACAATGGCCTCCCTTTAAATTTTAGCGCTGAATACATCGAAGGAATTTGCTGAATTTCACCACGAAACTTGTCGAGTACGATTTCAATTTCATCAACCAGATTAGCGGGAAGATCCCGAGTCTCAACAATGGTACCTTCTGCGTCGCCGGTTGTAGTACGAGCACCCAGTTTGGCTTCAACGTAATATTCTTTATCAGCTTCAAGCAAGTATTGCGAAAATTTTGTCGCTTCCCCAAAACAGATCGGTAACATACCACTTGCTAGTGGATCTAAACTGCCGGTATGACCAGCTTTTTTCGCATTAAAAATTTTTTTTACCTCGGTTAAAGCTTTATTCGAGCTAATACCCACAGGTTTATTGAGTAACAAAATACCATCAATATTTTGCCTAGACTTTGAGGTCATGAATTTATTCCTCTTTTCCAGATGGCTTTTGAGACAACAATTTAGTTATCTTTTCACCCTGAATGATCGATTCGTCATATTGAAAATGAAACTTTGGAGTGGTGCGCAAATTTACACGCTGCGCTAATTCCCGACGAAAAAAACCTGACGCTTGATTTAATGCTTTAAGAATATCTTTTACTTGAGAATCATCAAGTATTGTCACGTAAACAGTCGCGTGGGCATAATCTTTAGATAATTCAATACCAGAAATTGAAACGAATTTAAATCGTGGATCAAAGGTATGGCTTAATAATAAACTACCTAGCTCGTGCTTCAAATGATCTGCAACGCGTGACTTACGCTCATAACCGTGTGCCAAAAATAATACCTCTGTTTTTCCGCCGACGTCCTGTGAGAGTGTTGCCGACGTCCCGCGAACCAGTCGCGGG
>DJAM01000157.1:17533-29927 GCA_002429595.1 Coxiellaceae bacterium UBA6002 | reverse complement strand
TTCGTTTGTGAATTTAGAGAACCCATTTGATGTGCGGCTTCAGGCATGGATTCCCGCCTGCGCGGGAATGACAACTATTAAGTGGGAATGACAACTATTAAGTGGGGGAGATACTCTTAATTAGATACGTCAAAACCTTTTTTGGCTTAATGTTTTATTAAGTTTTAAGCGTTAAAATAGTAGAAATTTGCTTACAAATCCTGGAGAAATAATGTTCAAGCCTAGTCACTATGAGGTTCTCGGAATACAAGACACTGCTGATGAGAAGGAGATACAAAAAGCCTATGCAAAGTTAGCTTTAATTTGGCATTCTGATTCAGCTAAAAATTGGGCTGGCGATCGATTTCAGGATTCGGTCGAAATTTTCAGACGCTTAGCTACTGCCAAAGAAACTCTTTGCGATGCAAAAGCTCGGGAAAAATATGATCGAGAATTAAACGTTTCTAAAAAATTTCCACCAGGTGTGGATGTTGTAAAATCCAGTGAAGCGTTTACTAAAAAACGAAATGAACTTACGCATCTTCATAACGAGTTTATTAAAAGACAAAATGACCCTAAATACGATAATGAAATATTACGTAGAGAATTGGCAAATGAACGAGCAAAATATTCTGCACTTGAAAAAGAATTCGCAGAATATAAAATTCAAGCAGCGGCTCGTTCAAAATTATTAGAAGAAGAGTGTGCACGGTTAACAAAAGAAGGAAGAAGTAATCGGGAAGCATTCAACTTTGAGCAAAGTAATCAAAGCGCCGATCATCAAAATAATCAAGCATCTAGTAAATCTGCAAGCACGCCGCAACAAAATACGTCTTCGGCAAAAGAGGATGATGCGTGGCTTAACACAGAAGCAGAAAAAATTGCGATTCAAACAATATTCGCCTTCAATGAATTAAAGAGTAATACGTACTGTTATAATGTAAAAGTTGCAGAATGGACTGGCAATTTGCCACTTGCTCCGAGCCTTGGGTGCAGAGTTGTTAAGAAATTATTGGAGGCAGAACAATTTCTGCAAGAGTTAATGTTGAAAGATCCAAGTCGATCTGGCGAAGGCTTTGTATTCACTACTTATCGTATTGTAAAGACAGGAAAACTACCTTTGTTATTTGCAAGCAAAGATGAAATAAAAACTATTTTGCTAGATCCAAAGACTACTAAATTCCAAATTTGTTTCGATTTGAATCAAGGTTATTTTGATAAGTATCTAGCACCATTTAAGAATTATACACTTGCTCGAGGACAAACGATGGCAGATCTTCTGAAGCAAATTGCCGAAAAGCTGCCAAAAGAAAACCAAAATTCAGGTACTTATTATTCCAGCAGACGATTTTAGAGTCTAGTCTTAATCTTGCCTCTCCCCGTCTGCGGGATACGACCAGGGAGGGGCTTTCAATTTGCAAAAAAAGTAGTTTGGACATAGTCTTTATTTAGAATTAAGGATATTTAGACGAGTTCATAAGGAGATTGCTGATGGCTAAACTACTAGGACCCAATGCAAAAGCCCCCGATTTTACTTTGCATGTGACAGCAGACCAAACGTTATCGCTCAGCGAGCTTAAAGGTAAGCCTGTCATACTCGCTTTTTATCCTGCTGATTGGAGCCCGGTTTGTGGTGATCAAATGTCATTATTGAATGAGATATTGCCGGAATTTCGCAAACAAGGCGCTGAACTTCTAGGTATTTCGGTCGATGGTGCCTGGTGCCATGATGCATTTGCTTCAAACAGGAAGCTGCATTTTCCTTTATTATCTGATTTCGAACCTAAAGGGGCTGTTGCTAGACAGTACGGAGTCTATCGAGATAAAGAGGGTTGTTGTGAACGGGCATTATTTGTCATCAATAAAGACGGCATAATTACCTGGAGTTACCTTTCTCCAGTTGCTGAAAATCCTGGAGCAGATGGCATCCTCAAAGCGCTAGAAGAGCTTTCTAAGTAAAGGAATAAGCATGAGTAATTTAATTATCCCAATCTCAGCTTCAGATCATATTCAAGGAAATGAGAAAGCAGCGCTCACTCTAGTTGAATATGGTGATTATGAATGCCCGTATTGTGGTGCTGCTTATCCGATCGTAAAACGGATTCAAAAACATTTTGGAGATAAGCTAAGGTTAGTCTTTCGAAATTTTCCTTTAATTGAAAGTCATGCCCATGCTGGCATTGCTGCAATCACCGCAGAGTTTGCTGCCAGTAAAAATAAATTTTGGGAAATGCATGATCTACTATATGAAAATCAAGACAACTTAGAGATTTCAGATTTGTTGAGTTACGGGGAATCTCTTAATTTATCTAAAGAAGAACTCCGCAACGCTATCGAAAATGAACAGTTTAAAGAAAAAATAAGAGACGACTTTATAGGTGGAGTGCGCAGTGGCGTAAATGGTACTCCCACGTTTTTTATTAATGGCGTTAGACATAAGGATTCGTTTGAGTATGATGTGCTGTTAGACGCTTTGAATAGGCAAAAACCTTAACTTTTAGTTTTAACTCATAACACTTGGTAAATTTGTTCTTCGCTTATTTCATCTGTTTAGTCATTATTTCTTCGCACTTGCTAGTGGCGGGTGGTAGAGCGTGATCTAAAAATTCATTTAACTCTTCGTGAGTCTCTTTAAGACTTTTTGCATAAGCTTGAAATCTGGTTTTCGTCGAATCATCTATTACAAGGCTTGCCAAGTAGTCGGTCCAGTCAACCTTGCCTACAAAAAGTGTGATTAATTCACAAAATACTGCTTGCCAATGAAAGAGATCTCTCGGCGTGTCGATTATTTTCAGTGCGGCAGTTACTAGTTTAAGATCTACGGCAAAAAAGCTGCTAAAGGTAGACCGAGCGCTTAATTGCACCCCAAAATCAGTTAACAAAACTGTTTTTAGTTGTAATAAAAACGCTCCTGCTTTGACTGCCTGTATGACTTTGGTATCAAAAACAAAACTTTCGTCTTGATAACGATAATATTCATCTAATATTTTCATGATGTCCAGGGGCAATAGTTTAAGATAAGTTTCTGGTAGATTACGTTGAATATTAGTTGGTACTCTCATGATAAAATTATTAACAGTGGTCAAGGGTAGGTTTATTGGTTGCCATGAAACTTTCTTTTCGCCATAAAATTGTTTGAAAATCCAGCAGTGTGTAGTGGCGATGTATTTCTGATAAAATTCACTGGGGTTGGGAATATGTCCGTAGGTATCTAGGTAAACTTTGCGAATGTTCTTGGGCGGAGTTGTTTTTGATAAAAACTCGCCGAAATAGTGCTCGAATACTTTTAAATTTACTGAGTAGTGTATTTGAACGATCGTGAATGGCGCTTCTTGATGTAGCCAGTTAAAATAGAATCGGATTGTTTCCTCTCGGTCTGCCTTATAAAGAAATTCTTGAGAGCCAAGATTGACGTGATGAATTGGAGGAAGGTTGTTTAAAAAAGTCTGAAGTTTATCTAAAGTAATACTTTCATCACATCGAGTATAATCAAGTGAAAACCTTTTAATGTTTTTATTATTTTTTAAAACAGCTATAAAACCTAAATCTTGAAATCTTATACCCCGAGGTAGTACTAGCTCTTCAAGTAGACTTAAACTTTCTAGAGTGTTAGCTAGTATAATAAAAAATTCATCTGTTGCTTTGAGCTCAAAAGTTAAATATGGCAAATGCAATTTCCGAACCGGTGTTTTTCGCAAATGATTTAGCAACTGTATGTATTCTGCCAATGAAAAAAGCTGCAATGGCAGAAATACATCTTCAGTTATCAAATCAAAGCCTTCTGTTAAACCAGATAAATATTTGACTTGGAGCGGTAGTTCTTTGGGTTTCAAACGCGCACTTGATATGCTAGGTAGTTGGCTTTGTGAAAACTTGCCTTTTTTACCATGCTGCCATAATTGAAACATTAGCCCAAAATAATGTTTTGAATTTTTAAAATGTAGTTTTGAAAGGTCAATTTTTGTATATCCTGGATCATTAAGCTTTTTTGCAATTCTGCCCAGAATGCTCAGTATATTTGCTTCATCACCTAACTCATCTATTGCAATCGCAGACTCAGTGAGTTCAAGTGAACTGAAATCTAAGGATGGTGGTTGGACATCATCTAAATACTTTGTTAGTTTGGCTAAGATAAATCGTAACTCCGAAATCGTAAAAAAGTAGATCTTATTATTTCGTTAGGGGCTTTGAAGAATCCTCTGTGCCACCATAGGTTTTGGGTGGGCGTGCTCTGGCTGCCAATAAAGGTGTACTTGGATTTGCATGTAAGTTCTCCATTTCAAAGCCTGGAGCTTTTTCATCCTTACCGCGTTCTTTTGACCAAAAAGGAGTTTTTGAATTAGCTGCAGGAGCTGGAGCTTCAGGCTGTCCGTGAAATTGTTCCCATTGTTGTTTTATGCCAGCGATCTCTTGACAAAATTTCTCGAAAATTGCCCGGGGTCGTTCATCACCTTTTTTCCCATAGGCTTGTATTCCGGTGCATAAAACCTTCATTTTAACGCGCATTTCTTCTTCGGAGCTAAATTGGAATATCAAAACTGGGTGATTGCGATGGGGTTGTACGGCGGAATGTAAGATCTCCCACCACCATAACGTTAAAGGTGACCTACCTAATATAACTTTCTTAAGCGAGCTACATGCGCTTATGCCACTGGCTAATAATCTAATACTAACCACTGAAACTATAGCGGTCAGCGTCAAATCGATTTCAGTTATCTTACCAGCCCTTAATATGGGTCTTAGACATTCGATTCCAGCAGGACCAATGTAAGTCCTGTTAAAACTCAGTATTTCAATAGGGAAAGTTTGTAAGATTTTGAATAGTTCTACTATGTGTTTTTCGCATAGTCCAAATACTTCTTGAAAACTCTCCATTTTAAAGCTACGTAAATGTGTGCATTGTCTGAGAGCGCCGAAAAATCTAGTGGCGGATTGATCACTTAAGTAAGTACTTCGTTCTTGATTTAAAAGTCGTATAGTGAACTGTTGGACAACTTTCGCATGCAATAAAATATGAGCAGAAATAAGATGCCAATTTAGTATTTCTTCGTCTGGGATCTCTAGTATTAATTCCATCTTAGGTCGATGATTTCTTTTATCTGTTAAATACTTTTGTAATTCACCTAATAGAACTATCGCTTGTTGATAACTTTTTAGATTAGGGTGCTTGCCCGTTGTTCTAAAAGCATCTAGTTGATGTCCGTAATTGGTATCAAATTGATTTAGAGAGCCTGGGGTGTCATGTAGACCATAACAATTAAAGTGAGCTATCCAATAGTTGATTTCATTAAAATAGAAATCTTTGGGTGTCCATATTATTTCTGTAATAGTACATTCCGGTTCTGTGATCACTTGTATTAATAATTCGATAGCGCTTAATGAAATAGCGGATTCTCTGAAATTTATCTTTTGTAAGGTGCGATTTTTTTGAAGATAGTCACAAAATGGTTTCCATTGTTCCTCAGCTAGGCCGTGGTCAAGATACAATTCAGTAATAGTTTGGTTTTTGCCTAAGGTGGGCAATGAAAAAATCCACTTTGCCAAAGCGCAACCACTAATATCTAAAGTATTTAGCTTTGGTAGACGATTTATGGTATGTAGAAGTGGAGGGTAGGTCTTTGCTAAGTGGCGGCCAAAATCTCTTATTGCTAAAAAAGTTAATTCAGAACAGCTTTCAAGTGCTAAAAGAAAAGCTTCGGAACTATCTCCTAATGCTTTTTTATTCTTGCCTGTTAATGTTAATTTTTTTAATGTGCGTGCGTGTCTTTTGAGAACAGCAGCAAGGAGTTCGAAATTTACTGCATCACCCTCTACTTCGAGGTTTTCTAATGGCGGTGCATTCTCAGCTAGTAATAACTGCAGTTGCTGGGAAGTTGTTATCTTAGTGTTAAGAGGTAACAGCTCACGGGGGTCGTTCATGTTTTGCTCTGAGTTAAATTGCGAGATTAATTATTATTTAATGGTGATGAAGTCAATAATTTCACTATTAAATCATAATGTTATTGGTGTGTAAAGGCAGTATTGAGAGCTTTTTGTTCCCTCTCCCGCAAGCGGGAGAGGGGATAAAAAGAATTCAAGGAATATATAATGCAATCAAACACCCCAACATGGCCACACAGCGCAATTAAAGAAATCTTTCCAAACATCTTTTTCGTAACCGGCACAAATCACACTGTCTTCAATGGCATTAATCTGCAACATAGCCGCAACATGGTTATTGTTCGTAATAATAAGACCCTGACGCTGATCAACACCGTGCGACTTGATGAACAGGGATTGGCGGCCTTGGATGAGCTTGGTAAGGTTGAGAACATCATGCGTATAGGGGCTTTCCATGGTAGAGATGATGGTTTCTATCTAGATCGATATTCAGCCAAGTTATGGGCTCTGAAAGGTTTGAGTGATGAAAACGGCAAACAAACAGATGTTGAATTAGTGCCTAGAGGGCGGATGCCATTTCCAGGAGGTTCATTATTTGTTTTTGAAACTTCACGATATCCAGAAGGGATACTTCATATTGACCAGGAAGGTGGGATTTTGATCACTTGTGATAGCATTAAAAATTGGTTAACAGCAGATCAATTTTTTAGTCCGGAAACGGCAAAATTATATGAGCACCAAGGTTTCTTTGGGCCTGCTACTATTTCCAATGTTTGGAAACAAGCTACAGAAGTGCGATTTTCCGATTTCGAACGGCTAAAAACTTTATCATTTCGACACCTTTTGAGTGCACATGGCGAGCCATTATTAAATGATGCCTACGAACAGGTTTTAAATACAGTCAATAGAGAGTTCGATCAGCTTAGGTGAGGTCCCAGATCGAGTGTTAAAGAGCGCAAGGTTTTTTGATATTTCAAAATTACGTGGGTGATTTTTGCAACATCGTTAGCACCATCCATTGCGAAGATTATTGACTGGTAAGGCAGGTTAGAGCGTAATAGCTGATCCGCTTCTTCCGAAGAAGTCACTACAGCTTGAGATTCTCTTTCGCTAGATTCCTGTGGTTCATTCATATGAGTGCACCTGTTATTTGGTTCTATTTCTTTTCAATTCGACTTTTGGATCCGCGGGTGGCTCAGAAGCTCTTTTTTCTACCACAACCTTGTTAACCTCTTCTTCGGTGCGTAGCAGAGACTGCTCTACGTCGGTTTTATTCACCCAAGTATACAAAACTCTATGTAAAGGATTGCCGTGTTGAAGATAGATATCACAACCGCTTCTTAGCAGTAAATCAACATACGGAACTCGCCCGCTCGCAATTGCTTTTTGTAACAAACAAAAGCCTATTGCTGGATTATGAAAATGCGCGGGCGTTAATTTTGCTACCATTTCATTAAAAATTCTAAAATCATCATCAGCAATGCAGTCAATATAAGGCTTGAGTTCGCGTAGAAATTCAACATGAGGATTTCTTCTGACAGCAGGCGCAAAGAACCTCGTAGGTACTGATTTTGCATTTATCCAGGTTAACAGCGCTGCCAGTTGATGTTTTTTTTGATAATCTTTTGGAGTTTTTTGTGCCTTGTTTTTTCCGTAGTATAAACTCGCTACTTGTTCTACGGTTAATTTTGACATGAGCAATGTTGTTAACTGCTCCATGCTATCTTGATTGCCATACAGCAAATTTAAGTGTAAACAGTTGTTAAGCTCCTCATCAACTGTCAGCAGAATGTTAGAGCCTCTACTATAAAGAGCTTTGAGAATGTCAGAAAATTTTTCTGAACGTTTTTTTGATCGGACTAATGCGATAAAAATTTGTTTTAAATCATCGTCTGTTAGTCGGGGTTTCTCTAAACTAGCATCGTGATCGAGGTAAGAGAGTAATGCATCAAAATTACTAATTGCAGCTTGAAGAAAATCTTTGAGTTGTGGAAGAAGGCCGAAGGCGGTCAGACTATTAAGTATTGCAGTAAAATTCGTAGTTTCCGGTAGCTGGACCATCCAGGAAAAGATGCCTGGTCGAGTAGGCAAGTTAGCTAAGTTAATATTAAGTGCTTTCAAGCGAGATAGATAGAGGTCATCCGGCATCTTTCTATCATTTGTTACAGGAAACCTATGGACATGAGAACCCTTGAATACACCAGACACAAAAGTTGTAAGACCAATTCTTCCTATTAGATTGTTTATGCCACGAGCTTTCTCTTCTGTGATATTGTCATTAAAAAGAGCGTCTAAAACTGATGCAGTCATCAGATTTTCAGCATAGTAAGCTAGTAAAGCGATTACTGCTTCTTCTCGTAACGAAGATCTACATAATTGTGTTAGCGCGCTTTGCCTGCCAGCACCTTTTCGTAAATAGCTAAAAATATCTTGTTGATAATATTCTGATGCTAATTCGTAGATACGGCATGCATCTGTTTCTATATAAGCATCTACTCTTGTAGCATAATAGGGGAATAATAGTTGAAACATATCATAGCGTTTTCTAATAATCGTTATTTCTACGGCATTTAGTATTAATTTGCGATTATCAATAATCACCTCTGTCTTAGCGATAGCATATACGAAAGGCAAGTTAAAGGATAAAGCTAGGCGAAGAGCTGAGACATCCGCTCCTAATACTGCTGTAATGAGAGCCGTGGTTTTTTGTTTTCTAAATCTACTTGTTTTTAGTTCTCCATCATACTTAGCTCTGGTTTGAGGATTGCTTAGAGTTAGATAAACCTGGTTAATTAATTGCGTGGTCTTAATAGCAGCATCGATTGAATCGGGGTTGTTTTCAGGATGATGTTGTTCTAAACGTTGTCTATAAACTCGTTTAATGTCATCTGAGCTTGCGTTATCAGGTATTCCCAGAAACGCATAATAATCTAAAGTTTCACTTTCACTTTCACTTTTCATACAGTTCTCTCGAAAATAGTTGATTCAGGAAAAATTATTTTCCATTTGCTGTGCCATATCCTTTGGGCACAGCTTTAATTCTCTGCATTTCTATGTTGGGTTCAGGTGTTCTGCCCAAAAAACCTCTGCGAACGGCATTGGCAACAACATTATCTTTTGGTTTTAAAGCAAGGAGTGCCGCGGTTTGCGTTTTTAAAAGTTCTAGGTCTTGAGTAATAAACTTACTCACGAAAGTGTTGGCGGTTAAATTGCTATCAACACTCTGCAATGATTTACACATGCGTTCAAATAACGCTGACATATCTTTTAAGTTACTAGGTTGCCACACAATTTCGGGTGGTTGGTTGCGTCTTCCTGACGTGACCAACATTCTTAGCCAAACTCCCATCATCGGAGTTTGACCTAGTTCTACTTTTTGCAGAGAGGTACAGTCGCGAAAACCAGTGATTAGACTATGAAAGCATTCATCGGTTACTAAACCTGAATTAGTTATATCAAGCTCAATTAGGATCTTTTTCCGAAGTATTTCGCCCAAGCATTTTGCTCCTGCCTGCCCAAGATAGGTATCACTTAAAACTAAGGTTTTAAGTTTAGGTAGTGTAGTGAGAGTTTTTAATGTTTGCTGGTATTTTGCTAAACCATGCTGGAAGTTGAAAAGTTTAAGAGTATGCAGGTGTATAGCTTTTTCAAGTAATGTAGCTAATTTTGAATCAAATTCAGTCCAACATAAGTAAGGAGCGGGATCACATTCCACAGCAACTTCGAGAACTTCTAGAGAGTCTACACAGCCTGAAACTCTAATCAGCATCAATGCTAAGTCTGTCGTTAAACTGGTAACTGTAAATTGCAATCTGGTAACTTTGGTTGGATTTTGTCGCTGCTCCAAAGTCATCAGTAGTTCATTTAATTTTTGTCTGGAGACAGTAAACTGTTGAACGCTGACTTCGCACGGTGTTCCAGTTGTTGCTACCTCTATTTGCGATAAACAATGTTTTTTAACCGCTGTGTCATTATCCCAATTAACGGCCATCCTAAGCTGTTGGTAAAGGATTTCATTTTCCTGATACGTGATAGGCGGACACCATTTCAATTTAAGCTGATGATTACGAGTTCCTTTAAAGCCTTCCAGTATTGGTAAAAAAGCATTTAGCCAGATTGGAGAGCGGCCAAGATCTAATTCTTGTAATGAAGTATTTTCTTTACTAAATTGATACAAGAATGTTCCGAAGTCCCACTCTGAGATCAATGAGCAGCAATCGAGATTCAACATGCGCAGATGATTTAATTTTGAAAGCCCATCTAGCAGTAAAGATAGATGTGGACTTAAGTAGGTCTCTTTAAGATTGAGAGATTCTAAATTTGTTAAACGCACAATACCTACTATTAGATATTTAACAGCCTCATTGAATGAGCCCTGAAATTTTTTTATCTGGAGATGTCTTAGTTCCTGACAACCACCCAATGCTAACCCAAGTTCTTTGGTTTGGCTCCAAGGTACCGTGACAACCTCTTGAGATGAGTGTCGTCGATCTAGAGTTAAGTGACGCAATGTTCTTTGATTTTTTGTGATTAGCGATGTAATTTTTACGATATCATTTGTGGCATCTGTCGTAAAAATGATTGATTGAAAAGATACAGTAGAACGTAATAATTCATCTACTTCTTCTGTGGTTGCCACAATAGCGTCAACCCCAGCTGTCTCTTTTGGTTCTTCCATTCGATTCACTCTAAGTTTTAAATAAAAGTCATTAAAAAAATAGCGATTATATTAACAAAAATGCATATTTGTTGCAATAATTGCTTATTTTTAATATTTGCTAGCGCTTGCCTAGCATCAGGCTTGGTTAAGGTGACACGATTTTTCGATGGTATGTTCCGGATCCGATGGCATAATTTCTTGACTTTTTTCCTGAGAATCAACTACATCTGCTATTTGCTTTGGAGCTACATCATTAACAGATCGATGCGCAAACTCCGCAACGCATTTAGGATTAAACCCTGCACTTTTTAAAGCTAATAAAATACCCAATAAATGGCTAGCGCCTACTGCCACAAAGGCACCCCCTGCTTTGATATGCGGCAGGATTTTGGCAACCATTTGAGTATCTCGATCATCAATGAGTTTTTTGATATGTTCCTGATAAGCCTGTAGTCGTTCAGGACTAGTCATCAAGAATCGTAAGGGGGTATGGAAAGTTGTTAGTAGGCCGATTAGATCAAATTGGAGATATTGTGTTTCAATTAATTTGGCGGCTTCATTATATTCATTAAAATGATTTAGCACTAATAGCAAGTTTTTGATTTGATCGGAAATAGCATTGTAACCACCCAGTATTCTGACGTGGTCTGCAACATTTTCCAGTGAAACTACCTTAAGGTTTGCATCTAAAGCAGTTTGAACAACTACTTGATCAATAAATTTTTCGCCAACTTTTTCCGGATTTACTACTAAATTTTGTATTGCCCACGGTTGACAAAAGTCTTCAACAAGTCCCACCTTTTTAGAGGCGAGAATAGATAGTAAACTACTATAATCGATACCACTCATCAATTCGTAGATAGGGAAAGCCGTTGTGATACAAGGAGCATCTTTAGAATCAGTTTCAACCAACGTAGTAGTAGATTTTTTAATATAAGGTTCAATTTTTTTAGCAATTGCAATGGCGTTGTCGCCATTGCTATGAAGAGTGGCGTAAACATAACTTACTTTTGGACCCGAAGGGACTTCCCATAATAAGCCATTGCCCATGGCTTGTAATTGTTTGATTAAGGCACTATAAGCAGGGAATAATTTATAGGGATTAACGGCACCGCTAGAAGTTGTTTCGGATTTACGGGGAATATACAACACACCAAGTTTTTTCTCTTGCAGGGTCTCACAAATTAACAGTTGCTTTGCTCTTGAAAATTCAGTACGTGAAAACCTTAGCTCGAAGGGCAAAGTATTTGATTTTAAATAATCGAGCAACTCATCGGCATCTTTGTCCTCTAATCTTATGCTATCTAATCGCAATATTTTTAGAGCAGAGTTTTTAAGTAGATCAAATAATGACTTAAAGCCTATTATATCAACTCGACGAGTACTCAACATCAGTGTAGTCACTTTAGACTTACAGACAAATTGTGCAATTTTAAGAGCGCTAGGAGTATCAATGGAATTAATTGCTAAATTCAGAGTAGCAATATTGCTACAAATGATTTCAACACAATCCACAGTTTCATTAGCAGTTAAAGTATTAATACCTCTTAGTGTTATTTCTCTTATATTTCTTTGATTTTGTATGCGAGTTAAAACCTGTTTGGTATGTTCGAAATTTAATTTTGAAGTGTTTAATATTAGTTTTATAAATACAGTATTTGCGTAGAGTGATTCGATTACTTGTTGAATAATGGCGCTGGTAGCAGGTGTATAAAAATCGACAGTGATGATGGTTCCATCTTTTTGTTCAGAGACTTGAAACTGTTTTTCTTGAGCCATTTTTTTGCCTATCAATAAAGTTTATTTTTTACAATCCATCGTCACTTCGTCGCTCATGCTGTTATTCCCGCTTTCTTTTGTCATTCCCGCGAAGGC
>DJAM01000157.1:0-17415 GCA_002429595.1 Coxiellaceae bacterium UBA6002 | reverse complement strand
CCGCGAAGGCGGGAATGACAAAAGAAAGCGAGAATGACAGCATGGGCGACAAAGGACGCTAGGGAAATCACTGAGCTCACTAATTGCTACTCGTGGCACCATAACCCTTAACTTTTCTACAAACGGGTTGTCTTTCTGATGCGCTTCTACCATAAACCTGTTCAAAAAATCCACCTTGTGTGGGTACGTTAGTCTTATTTAACGTTTGCAATAATCTGGTTTGCAGGATCAAATTGTTTGGATTCTGATTGCGGAACCTAGTTTTAAGGTCATCAATATTTAAATGCGGATCCACCCACAATCTATCACAGACAGTTTCGTATGTCTTTGTCATTTCATCTATGGAAGAGGATTGCCAGACAACTTGTGGGCGTTGCTGTTTTCGTTCGATTGCTTCAATTAAAATATTAAGCCAAACACCCATCATAGGTGATGTGCCTAGGCTTAAGGTTCGTAAGGATAGGCATTGTCGCAAGCCATTTCTTAAATGTACAAAGCAAGTATCACTCACTAATCCAGCATTAGACATATCAAGGTTTGCCACAGTACTTCGTTGGAGAACTTTTGCAAGACATAACGATCCTGCTTCACCAAGGTAAGTATTTCGTAACTCTAGAGTTTTAAGTTGAGTTAAACTTGTTAGGGCTTCAAGAACAATGCAATTATTACCTAATAATACCGTTTGAAAATTGGTGAGCTTTAAGGTGTGGAGGCACGTAGCTTTTTTGAGCAATGCTGCGAAAAGCGTATTAGCAATTGGAGGCCAGTAGAGAGAATTGTATTGGTCAAAAGCATAATCGAAATTAATTTCTAGTTCTTGAAGAGTTGCTATGTGACTGGCAATTCTAGTCATCATCAGCGGTAACTCGAATACTTCTTCACTTTTAGGTATATATTGTAGTTTGGTGATATTTTCTTTGTTCTTTCGCCGGACTAAAATCTTTTGTAGTTCGCGTAGCATATTGGTGGTTGTGTCAAACGATTTACATTCAATTTTATGCCACGCTCCTCTGGCCTCTAAGACTTTGAGCCTTGTAGCCATCATACCAACAGTGGTTGACGAATTCTCCCAATTCACTGCCAGAGTAAGGTTGCAATAGAGCCTCTCACTATCCTGATAGATCAGAGGATACCAGTGTAGAGTTAAATTATTATTCGCGCTTTGTGCAATTCCCCATGCTAACGCGCAAAATCCATCCATCCAAATAGGGGAGATTCCTAAATTTACTTTAGTTAATGAGGTTGATGTTCCAATGTATGCTCCTAGGATTGAAAAATCATCTGTTCCCAAGAGAGCGCAGCAGTCTAGATTCAAAGTGCGCAGTGCATTCAGTTTTTGTAAGCTACCAAAAAATAAATTCCAATGTGGAGCTAAGTAGGTATTTTCAAGATTCAAATGCTGTAAATTTGTCAAGTGTTGAATAGCTGATATCAGGTATTTGATCGCATCATTAAACACACTTTTGAATTTTTTTACTTCTAGAACTCGTAACTCTTGGCAGCCACTAATGGCCTTGGCAAGCTCTTTAGTGATATTCCAATTCGCCGTGCTTGTATCTGTTTCCGCTGAGGTTAGTGTTATGCGTCGTAATGTCTTCTGGTTATTAGAGATAATATGAGTTACCGCTTTGATATCATCTAAGTCTTTAATTTTAACAGCGAGTAAGTGCAGGCCGCAGACCGAAGCTAAAGAAGTGAGATTTTTAACATCTTCTCCTTTGCTTTCATTTCCTAACTTCAATGCTGCACAGCTCTGAACGAGTATTGTTGAAGTTCCTAAATTCAGTTCTGTTAAAGACATATTTTTTTGAGCGTAGGAGTTTAAAGCAGCAAAATCAGACTCTCCAAAGTATACGCAATCATCAAGATTTAAAGTGTGTAATGAGCTTAGGCGATCTAAGCTTGCGATAAACTCCTCCCAAACTTGCGGAGTAAAGTGAGTATGTTGAAGACTCAAATGCTTCAAACGTGATAGATATTGAAAACTTGAAATAAGATATTTTGCGGCGTCACCTAATAACCCTCCTAAATATTCGAATTTTAAAACTCTAAGCTCCTGGCAACCGCGTAGTGCTTGTGCCAGTTCTTTAGTTTGATTCCAGGAAAGATTATTAGTGTAGGGTGATGACTGTCCCTTAAATGCTAGATGATGTAATGTTCTTTGGTTTTCAAGTATTATCTTGGTAATTTTTGCAAGATCAACGGTTTCATTTATCTCAAAAGTTAAAGAGTGATATGTAGCTTTAGCTTCTGCCAATTGAGCTAATTCTTCGGGAGTACTGATAACAGCTTCCGTAGTGACAATTTCGTCTGGGGCCTGCATTGGTAGATCCAATAGATTGAAGTTTCATAAAAGTTAGGATTTTATAATAACAATGATTATTTTTTTATACAAGTTTATCTTTTATCCTACTGATTTATGCTGTATTTCAAACGTCTCGTGAAATGGCCAGTCAAGAAATTGTTGATGAGATGAGTAATATAGCCTATAAGGAAATTCTCAAACGTGATACTTCGAAAGAAGTTAGCGGTGTTTTTAAAGTTCAAAAATATTTGCGTGAAACAAAGAAACATGAAAAGTTGTCATGCTACTTAGCTGCTAATCTCCTTTTGCTAAATTATCTAACAGTTGACGAATTGTTAGCATGTAAAAAAACTTGCCTCTCAGGCGAGTTTAGTGGCGCCGGATATAATGAAGGAGCTTGAAAATCAAACTACAGAAAAAGCATCTCCCACCCATGTTGAAATAACAGAAAAATGGCAAAAAGAGCGCGAATTATTATTTTTAGTTCGGCAGTCTAATAAAAAACAGATAGCCATAAAAGGGAGTGCGAGTTTGTTCTTCGCCAGCGCTCAAACTCCTGAGTACTATTTGCAATATCCTGGAATAGAAAAAGATTTTGTTGAGATTGGTAAATTACATAGCGCTTCAGGAAGGTCAGAGGTGGCTCAGTCTTATTTAGAACAGAATTGTCCTTCTGGCGAAGGAGAGAGTTGTCATTCTCGCGAAGGCGGGAATCCATTTCTCTAGCTGCACCCATGATGGGTTCCCGCCTTCGCGGGAATGACAACATTATGGGGGGAATGACAACATTATGGGAGGAATGACAATATTACGGAGAATCAACCGCAAACATAATGATCAACTGGATTTGGTCATTGAAAGCAAGCTTTCCGTTAAACTACACAGATTCTCAGCACTGCGATGTTTTTCTTGTGTCTCCAATTTAGTGATTTCAGCACTCAAAAAATCAATCAGAGCCTGATCATTAAGGCTTTTAGTGTCACTTCTAGCACAAGTTGTTTCTTTTGTTTCTATCGTTGGGTTATGGAACTTATCGCCTATGTCAACTGTCAATCCGGCCAGCCTCAATGTTGTAGCAGCGTACGAACTTAGTTTAGGAGACTTGTCAGAATTGCTATCATTCATTACAGAAACATCGGGAGAAACAGTCAAGTCTCGTTCTCGGGCAAGCTGTGCTTTTTTTGCACGATGATTTTTTTGTCTATAAGCGCCATACGGGATATTTCTAAATGGTTTACCGCGGTCTTTTTCTTCATCAAATAGCCTGTAAGGCAAAGAACGGTGTGAAGGCTCATCTAAGACCTTCATCATTTTAGAATGATAATGTGCGCTGTGTTTATTGTGCTGGGCGGGCTGCTGCTCTTCTTTTTTATGCATCTCGTCTGTACTCTACTATTTTGGAATATGGCGGGTTTGTTTATCAATTTCTTTGAATATTGCATAGACATCCGCTGGGAGGAGACTAAAATATAAAGAGCGATTACTACGTGCTCTTTCAAAGAACGTATTTCTTCGCTCATTTAGCTTTTCTTGCGTGAGCACTTCATATTTTCTTTTACAATACTTTTCGAAAGGATTAGACGCTGTAGTGCTTAGTTTAAATTCTTTATTAAGTTTTTCGGCATGTTCAAACATAGTCAGCTTTGGGTAATATTTTAAGGAATGTTGTAGGGCGCTAAGTTGCTTAATTCTGTCCTGAGTTGGCTTTTTACTGGTCCAAAATGAATTTAATTTTTTCATTTGATCGACAATTTCTAGCTCAATCTCAGTCTTTACCTCTTCATAGTCCCAGCTGGGTTTCGCTTTTTCAGCGCATATTGCATTAAATTGCCGCTGCAATCTAAAAGCTTCTTCTAAAATAGTTTTGGCATTTTTTCCTGTCTCAGGATCAATTGTGTAGATACCACTTAAGGGTGGGTTATCTATGCTTTGCATGATTTCGGGAATAATTTCATTAGCGTTAGATTCTGCTGCTTCTGATTTGTAAATAACTAAGATAACTAATTTGAAGTCATTCTTTCCAACGATCCATTCGTATTGTTCTTTGATATCAGCAATTAAAGTGGGTGAATTATAGTCAGCTACTACCATTGTAATAGCCCCTCCAAACGTCAGCCTTCTTAGATGTTCATTTTCGTTGGGCCTATCGCAGATCGTAACAGGCATACCATCATCGAGTAAACCGTGGGTTTGTGATAAATGTGGGGTATGTGATATCTTATGAAGTAGCATGCCAAAATGGCGTACTAAAGCACCGGTATCGATGCCCTTTTTAGCCATGAGATGTAGATAAATCATAGTTGCTCCAGTACCAAAAAATCATTTTGTAATCACAAATTAGCCAGAAATCTTAAAATACTCTATATAGATTAAGAGAATCTTAAGTTTGATCTTTTTAAATCAATAGAAATTTTGTCGCATGTGGGTATATTATAAACGAAAGTTATTTAACAACCTCAACGGATTGGCCGTTGTAAGCTCCATCCGGAGGATTCACTACGATTCTATCTGTCCTAGTAATCCCAGAGGTCACTTCAAATTCATTACCGAAATCACGACCTAGTGTAATTTTTTTAAGCTGAATTTTATTATCTTTATTGACTGTGGCAACTAGCAAGCCATCTCCTCTAAATAGTAGCGTGTTAACTGGCAAACGTAACACATGTGATGGTATGGCAAACTCGATCAATACTTGGGTATAAGAACCTGAGAAGAATCTGTTTTTGGGATTATTAACTTCGTACTCTGTGAGTAGGGTGCGGGTGTAGGGATCAAGTGCTTTCGAATTGCGTGCTAATTTAGAGTAAAACACCTCAGTAGGAAACTGATTGAATTTCAGTTTGACGATTGAACTTGCAGTAACATCAGCTGTGTATTCTTGGGGAATTTTCACATAGAGTCGTAGGCGATTGACTTGCGCAATTCTAAAAATGGGATTTTGGGTGCTGCTGCTGCCTGCATTGATGAGATTCCCAATATCGGTATTTCTTTGGGTAATAATACCGTCAAAAGGTGCGCGAATCTGCTCAAATCCTGCTAGCTTGTATAATCGATCGCGATTTGCTTGTGCTGATTTTACACGATCGGCTGCTGCCTGAGCATTATGAAGTACTTCATCAGTGGTTTGTCTTGCAACGACACCTTCGGCACCTAAAATGCGATAACGATTAGCAGTGATTTGGGCCAAATTATTTTGAGTAATCGCTTGAGCTAAATCTGCTTCAGCTTGATTCAACTGTTCATTAACTTCGGGTGTTTCAACAATCGCTAATAAATCATTCTTTTTCACTATTGAGCCAATGTCGACATACCATTGGCGCACATAACCATTGGTACGTGAAAATAAAGGTGATTCGTGCCAGGCCTGTAAATTTCCAGGAAGCATTATTTCTTCTTTGTGCAGACCTTTATTCGGCATGACTGTTCGCACGCGAACGATATTAATATTTTTGTTGCTGTACCCTAACGCAATACTATGCCAAATCCGATAAGTTACATTAAGGACAATTAAAAGACCTAAGGCTATCAAAAAGAGCAATAGTCGATTGTGGTGGTGATTTTTTAGTCTATCCAACATCTTTCGCTACCTTTTTGTTTTTATAGATGACGTAAAATAATGTCGGCACAAAAAATAAAGTTGCGACAGTTGAAAATGCTAAGCCCCCAATCACGGCTCTTCCGAGTGGCGCGTTCTGTTCTCCTCCTTCACCTAAACCTAATGCCATGGGTAACATGCCAATCATCATCGCTAAAGCAGTCATTAATATCGGCCGTATTCGCGTTGCACCAGCATTTAAAACAGCTTCCATTGGCGATTGACCACTTTCAAGATCTTGCTTGGCAAAACTGATCAAGAGAATACTATTTGCCGTTGCAATACCCATACACATAATTACACCGGTCAACGCTGGCACGCTTAATGGTGTTAAAGTTAAGAAGAATAACCAGGTGATGCCGGCTAATGCGAAGGGCAACGTACAAATAATAATGAACGGATCAATCCATGATTGAAAGTTAACCACCATTAAAAGATAAACAAAAATAATTGAGAAAAATAATCCAGCGTAGAGACTTCTGAACGAAGTTTGTTGGGTTTCCACTTGGCCACGAACAATTACTAAAGAACCTTTCGGCAGTTGTTTTTTAGTATTTTCTAGGATGTGATTGATCTTGTTAGCCACTGTGCCAAGATCGTTTTCCTCAATACCTGCGTAAATATCTATCACGGGTTGAACGTTATAATGAGATACCACGGCCGACGTTACGCCGCGAGTGACAGAAGAAATAGCGCCTAAAATTTGGCTGGAATTCATGTTATTCGCTAAAGGGATATTTCGAAGAGCATCTAAGGAATTTAACTGATATTGTGGCGTTTGAGTCACAATAGGATAGGCAATCCCTTGAGGGCTTCGCCAAAAAGTTGGAGTCGTTTGAAAGCTTCCCGACAAAGAGATCAACATATTAGCAGCAACATCGGATTGGTTAAAATTAAATTCTTTTGAAAGGCTCCGATCAGCATTGACAAAAAATTGTGGATAATCGAATGCTTGTTGTATTCTTGCATCAACAATACCAGGAATCTTTTTGATAGCCACTAACACTTTATCTGCGTACTGTTTATTAGCCGTTAAATTCAATCCCACTACTTGGATGTCAATAGGAGAAGGCAAACCAAAGTTAAGCGTTTGATTGACAATGTCAGCGGGTAGAAACGAAAAAGTGGCACTTGGAAAAGCTTTAATCAACGCCAGCCGCAGTTCGTGCGTATATTTAAATGCAGAGCCGTTATTCAACATAATCAAAATATCTGCATCTTGTGGACCAATAGGTGCGGAAGTGCTGTAAGATAAATTGATACCACTGACAGGTAAGCCTATATTATGAATAATCGAGCCCAAAGATTCTTTGGGAATAATTTTCCGTATGACCGAATCTACTTCATCCGATAGTCTTGCTGTTTCTTCTATTCGAGTTCCGGTTGGCGCTCTAACATGAAGCTTTATTTGGTCTGTGTCGGTGACAGGAAAAAAATTAGAACCGATCCAGGGAAAAAATAGTAATAGCGAACCCAGCATAAATGCTGCGAAGATGATTAGAATAGATTGGCTATTGTTCAATGATTTATGTAGTAAGTTTCGATAGTTTGAACGGAACGTTTCAAAACGAGAAGAAAAATTTTTGTGTATTGTGTTAAAGACATTGATAGGCGCAGTTTGTGTGTGATCGATTTTTTTAGGTAGCCAATACATGGCTAAAGTTGGCACCAATGTTCTAGATAGAAAATAAGAGAAAAGAATCGCAAAGACTACTGCTTGTGCCAGAGGTAAAAATAAATAATGACTGACGCCACTTAAAAAGAACATTGGCACGAAAACAATGCAAATACTTAATGTCGAAACAAACGCTGGAGTAGCGATTTGTTGAGCACCATCTAAAATTGCTTGTTTCAGTTCTTTGCCTTGCTCAAGGTTGTAATTAATGTTCTCAATTGTCACGGTGGCATCGTCGACCAAGATTCCAATTGCTAACGCAAGTCCTCCTAAGGTCATAATATTGATTGTTTCGCCAAGCGCAGCAAGCGTCACTAAGGAGGCTAATATCGATAAAGGAATTGAACTGATTATGGTGAAGGTACTACGCAAATTTCCTAAGAATAATAAAATCATCAATGTCGTTAAAGCAGCGGCTATAAATCCTTCATTTATAATATTCTGCACTGCAGCCTTAACAAAAATAGATTGATCCGCCGATAAAGAGATCTGTAATGCAGGTGGCATGCTATCGCGCACACGTGGCAGTAATGCTTTAAGGCTATCCACAATTTTAAGTGTTGATGCGTTACCCGTCTTTTGAATGGACATCATCACGGCACGTTCGTTATTTACTCTGACAATATTCGTTTGTGGTGCAAAGCCATCTCTAACATGTGCCACATCCCTAATATAGAGCAGGCCGCCATTATATGATCTGATAGGTACATTATTTAACTCAACAGCATCAACTGGACTAGCATTAAGTTTAACTACATATTCATAATTACCGATTTTTTCAGTGCCAGCTGGGAGAATTAAATTTTGATTTTGTATAGCAGTGTTAACTTCTTGTGGCGATACATTGAAGGCTTGCAGAGCCGGTTGATTTAAATCAACCATGATCTGTCTAATTTTGCCACCATACGGAAAAGGCAGTGCAGCTCCTTGGATATTGGCCAATTGTGTTCGAATGAAGTTATTCCCTAAATCATAAAGCTGTGCTTCTGAAAGGCTATTACTCGACAACACTAACTGCAGCACAGGTACGGTTGAAGCATTATAACTAAGCACGAGGGGCGGTTGCGTTCCGGGCGGTAGTAGCCGTAACAGAGTTTGTGAAATCGCTGTCACTTGGCTAAGAGCTGTACTGATATTAACGTTCCTTTGAAAAAAAATCTTAGTGACGCTAACCCCTAACAGAGATTGAGATTCGATATGCTCAACATCATTAACTGTCGTTGTGACTGCTCGTTCAAAAACACTCGTAATATAATCAGCCAACTGATCAGGTGGCATGCCAGAATAGCCCCAAACTACACTCACGACGGGTATATCAATATTCGGGAAAATATCAGTAGGGGTTCTTTTGATAGCAACGAGGCCAATGATCAATATCAAAATTGCTAAGACAATAAAAGTATACGGTCTATTTAATGCCAGGCGGACTAACCACATACGATTTGACGTTCCTTCGCTCTATTATTTTTTATCCTCAAGTAATTAATTCTAGCAGACTTTTTTCAACTTGATGGACATGCGGCAAGAGGTTAAAGATCTTAATTCTACGAGTTTAAGCACTTACCGAAACGTAATTTTCGGGCGAGGGAGCCAAAATTTAAAATTGGGTGAACTAGGGAGTTGGCTGTTGCATGGATATCAAACTCTGATTAAACACGTAGGCGCTCTAGCTCACACTAAAAAAGACCAAAATCTAGCAAGAATTCATTATCTATTTCTAAGAGGACTTTCTAAGAATGCTAATTAATTGTTTATTACTATGAATAATATGCCAATTCTTTAAATAAATATGGCCCGGGATCATAATCAATTGACAGGTTTTTGGGGCACGAATAGTCGCCGTCCGGACTTTATTTTGAAACACCCGATATGCCCTACTGGCAGCCATGGACGCCAGGCTCTAATTCAAATAAACCTCGAATTGGGTCAATGACCGTAATCTTGGTTAACTTATGCAAATCAAGAATTATGCCGTCGTCTACTGTCGGTAAAGAGCAACCATATCCCCAATTATGGCCAGTGCTTATAGTATAAATTGGTGTATGGTGTTGATTAGCGAGATGGACGATAGCAGGAATTTCAGAAGAGCTTGTTACTTGTATAGCGCAAATTATATTTCTTTTGACATCAAGAGTGTTCTCAAGATAAGCATCAAGCTCTTTGCCTTGAACCAGCTTATCTTGACCCAGAAGCTGTTGAAGTTTTATAAGAATTTCTTCTTTTTCCACACTGTAAATGTAGATGAATCGCTAAATGTTTGCCATCTTAGATGCCGTTAAAAGCCTACAAAATATGGATTTTTTATTGCATTGACCAGCCATGACTAACTAACAAAGATTGACCTGTTAACGCATTGGATTCAAACGTAGCAAGAAATAATGCTACCTTCGCTACTTCTTCGGAAGTGGTGAACTGCCCATCAACCGTATCTTTTAACATGATTTTCTTTATCACGTCTTCTTCGCTAATATTAAGAGATTTTGCTTGTTCTGGTATTTGTTGTTCTACAAGGGGAGTGTAGACATAGCCCGGGCAAATAATATTGGCTCGGACATTATGTTTAGCACCTTCCTTTGCGACAACTTTGCACAAACCAATTAACCCATGCTTTGCGGTGACGTAGGGTGCTTTAAGCACAGAAGCTTCTTTAGAATGTACTGAGCCCATATAAATAATGCTGCCACCTTGATTACGTTGATACATGTCTTTCAAGCAAGATTTGGTGAGGAGAAACGCACCATCGAGATGGGTATTAAGAATTTTTTTCCATTGCGCAAATGGTATATCTTCAAGTGGCGAGATATATTGCGTCCCTGCATTGCTGACCAAAATATCGATGCCACCAAAAATAGAAATAGCTTTTTCGACACCTGCCTCAACTTGTTCTTCATTGCTGACATCCATCGAAACTGCAATTGCATTGCGACCAATCTCTTTTGCAGTCGCTTCTGCGGCCGTCTCATTAAAATCACAAATTACAACTTTTGCTCCTTCCGCTGCGAAAGTTTCTGCAATTTTTTTGCCAATGCCACTTGCTGATCCAGTAATAAGAGCAACTTTATCCTTTAAATGCATTTGTATTCTCCATATATTTATTTGTCATGTTCGCGCAGCTGTCATTCCCGCGCAGGCGGGAATGTGGATTCACACTCGAAGTGCAACAGTTGTTTAACAAAAAACTTCAGCGGGTGTTTTATAACCAAGACACTTTCTGGGTGTATGATTATAAAACCTCACTATCTTCTCTAGATATTCATCTTCTACCTTAACGATATCAGTTTTTCGAGGCAAGGGCCTTCTTAACCTTCCAATCGCATTCTCTACGCCTCCTTTCTGCCAAGGCGATCTCACATCACAAAAGTAGGTCTTCATACCTAACTTTTTTAATTGGTAGTGTTCTGAGAATTCCGTGCCATTATCAAAGGTAATGCTCTTAATTAACTCCTTGGGTAAACAGGAAAATAATGTCATCAACTGGCTCAGAATAGGTTTGGCCTCTTTATTCTTTATCTTTAATAAAAAAATAGCTCTAGAATAATGACGCCAACTATAATCTTTCGTTCGTTTTATTTGCGAATAAATAAAACGATAAATTGACTCATGCGAAATTACTTTGCATCCTTTCTCTAGCGCCAGCCTGCTTGCGACTTGCTGCGGCGACCATCCCATAGCAAGAAGGTCGGTCACAGCGGTTCGCAAGATAGGCTCGCGCTCTAATCTACTTCCCTGCCAACGTCGTTGTGCTGACTGCATCTGCGCATACTTGGCTTCATAACCTAACGTCTTGGTTCCGTTTCTCTTTACTTCACGAGAGATCGTTGATGTCGAGCGATCCAAAGTTGGCGCGATTTCCCCTCTCTTTGAAGCAGGGAATCTTACATCTCTCCTCCAGTGAGAGCTGGCTGTATTTCTTTCCTATAGCAACACCCAGTATAACCTGTGTTGCACTTCGTTTGTGAATTTTGAGAATCCATGTCTGGGAGCGCTCTTAAGAATGGATTCCCGCCTGCGCGGGAATGACAAAGGGGGCGGGAATGATGGAAAATTGCATAATTAACGCGATTCTTAATCCCCATTAGAAAGAAACAACAAGGCTGGTGTGACCATGACTCCAATGCTGCAATCATCGCACTCGTTGTAGTAGGCGTCATTTTTTTTATTGGTATGGCTATATTGGTGGTGAAGTGTTCTCAAACTTGTAGCGACTTGTCAGAAAAATGTTTCAAATATAATCGCCGAGATTATGAATCCATAAATAGCCCTTAATATTCACTTAATTTACTATTAAGACGCTCTTAATTTCAGCTTGTTACAGTAAGCTATTAATATCAAATGAGTAGCCTACTGTGCAAAAATGCCCTGTTTTAACCGAGGAAGAATTCGGTTCAATGGTTAACGGTCGTTGGGCTTTAAGTGGTAATGCTCGTCCTGAATCCATTCCTTTTACCTTCAATACTAAGAGTATTCCTGTCGAATCTTATCTTTTTACCGGTCTTAGTTTCGACACTAAGATTGAGGTGGTATCGGATTTTGGAAAAGATCTAGTTCGAGTTATTTTACAGCAATGGGAAAATGTCTGCGGCAATAAAATTAGATTTAAAGAAATGCCCTCTATTAAGCCCTTACAAGCTGGCATGGTCATAGCCGGTTGTTCTAACCTAAAAGATGCTGCAGGTGCGACTTATATCAACTTCGATACGACTGGCAATTTTTATAAAGTTGTTGCTTGTATACGTCCAAGCACAAATTTCACGAGCGTATTGGAATTTGAAGATTATCTTAATGTTGCTGCACACGAACTTGGTCATAGTGTGGGTCTTAGACATACACACTCTATAGGAACTTTATTACGTCGTTTAGCAGAGACTATAAAGGGTTTAAGTTGTTCTGTGATGACTTATGTTAATGAAATTGGAAATGAAAAAACTCAATGTCGTGGTGTTAAAAATTGCGGAGAAAATGGCTTTGCAACTTTACCTGGCCCAATCGATGCAGAAGTCTGCCAAAACTTATATTCTGTACAATATGATATGCGCAGACCAAACATTTTATTACAAATAACTCACTTAGGTGTCACGTTAATTATTCCAGTTGTAAAAACAGGTTTAGAACTAATATTTACAGGCTTTTTTAGTAATCTTCGATATCAACAAAAACCACTCATACCAAAAAAGTATATCGATTCGGCTACAGAAGTAGCAATGGGATTACTTTTATATTATTTTGAATTTCCAGTTGAATTACAAACTGCTACTTTTGCAGCCGCATTAGCCAATTTTTTAATTCAGTCAGAAACCGACGACGTCGCGATGACAACTAAATTAATAACCAATTTACTTTCATGTGTCATGATGACTTACACTATTATCCATGCGTTGGGAAGTGGTGATGCTCTAGAAATTATTTTCACACTGCTACTGATGCTAACATTTAAATTTTTGATGCCGAAAGTTCCCTGTTTCAATCCAAGTTTCCTAGGCAATCATGCTGCTAGCTTAGCTAATGATATTATACAAGTGGGGGATAATTGCTGTGATAAAATAAAGCAAGATCATTTCAATGTTCCTGCAACTTCGAAGATTAGATTTTTTCAGAGTGAGCAAAGTGCAATTCAGAATTTTAGCACTCAATGCAATAGTGTTAGTTTTAGACGTGCTATTCCCTCGCACCCTGTCATTCCGGTGCAAGCTGTCATCCACGCGCAGGCTGTCATTCCCGCGCAGGCGGGAACCCATCCTTCGAGCTGCGGATAATTGTTGAACTCTTGCACAGCGGAGGGAGCGAGAGAAAGAAGAGCGAAAGAAGGCGTCAAAAAACACTAGGTTGAACTTTTGACTCACTTCTTTCTAAAAATTTAACTATACATCATCTTTTAGGTTTAAGTGCTGCCTCTTCATCGCTGTCAACATCATCATTTTTCTCAGACGTTGAACCTTCAGCAGCTGGCTGCGCGAGATATGGTTTTAGGTTAGAAGCAGTGGCGGCGGGGCTTGGACGGGCATCCAAGATTACTTCGTAGTGGACACGATCCCTTGCACGACAAACTGCTAAACAAGCGCAACGAACGGCAAGTGCTAACAGAAATATCATTAAAAGACTAAAAATTGTACTTAACACCATTTCAGTAGTAGTGGTATGGTGACACTCCTCATGTGACCTCGATCTTGCATCAAATAAGGCCGTATCGTTCGCAACTAACTTATTGAACATTTCTAAAAATGGGGCACTCCCAGTTTCTGTACCATTAGTATCAAGTTTAATATCAAGATCACAGGCCGCAACAAACCACTCTAACGTTGGAAGATAATGATTTCCTGACATCTGCTTTATAGGTCCTGCTTCACCATTTACTACTGCATTAACTAAGCTTGCATAAGCCGGCCATCCCAGATAGTGATCATTAGCGGTAACAATAGGATTGGTAAATAAAGAAAAAAGCGTATTGTTTTGAATAAAAGTGAATGGGTTAGGTATATTTAAAGCTCTTGCCACACTCATCAATGAAAGGCCCCAAAAGAATTGTATAATCGAAAGCCCTGAAGAGTCAGACGATCTAGCTCGTGGTGCTCTTCCAAAAAAACTACCACGATCATAGCCTGTATTAACTTGTTGTTCTTGCATAAATGCTCCTAACTGCTTGTATATGATTTTTAGGCGAATTAGTTTATCAAATGTAAAAATTCTTTACTAATCCTTCCGAAAGGCATTGCCCGTTTTAAATATTTGTTAAGGTTGTTCGGCCTGTAAACATTCTAAGCGATTGAATTCATGAAAAAAGTAAAGTAAATTATGGTGTTTTTGAGAGATTTAGTATGAAAAATAAATTATTACTTTTGGGCGCCGGTATTTTAACATGCTTAATTTCAGTCGCTTACGCTGAAGTAGATGATGAACACTTACGTTGGTTTGGTGGTCCTGGTGTGTTGTATGAATATAATCAAATTGGTGCTAATAAATATCTGCTACAGGCTACGACTGTCAATGGAGTTTCTGTTGCTGAATTGCTTGGCGCTTACAAAAATCGTGCAGCGAAGTTGTGCCAACCTAAAACTCCTGTGTTGAATTATAAAGTGACTAGCGAAACTTATATGGGAACTTTCAATGCAACCATGCGGGTTCCGATGCGAGCGCCCAAAATTACTGGTATTGTAACTTGTGAGTAGGACATGAAAATAATCAAAAAATTAATTATTGTTCTTTGTGTGTTATTACCGATTAAAAACGCTGCAGCTGATGTTGAAAGCTCTACTTTCACTATAAAAAAGCCCTACAAATTAGTTCGTGAAAGATTAGAATCTGACCTAGTGCCAAGCTTTGAGAAAAAAGCAGGTCTATTTAATTCTGGTGTAAAAATTGAGTTCGATGAGATTAATAACACCATCATCTATCACTTCAAAGATTATCAAATGACCGGTCAAACTATTGGTGAATTAGGCAGTATCGTTCTTAGCAAAGATAAGAATCAACTCATTATAGTAGTGAATAACCATCATGAATTTGGCGGAACAAATTTACACCTTATAGAAAGCACTAAAAATTGGTTGGCTCAATTTTAGTAGAACTCTAGTTCCCAATTACATTACTGCACAATGAGAGAGTGCGGCTAAGGGTAGTTCAATGGCTGCCCGTAGTCCTATTTCAACCGCTGCACCGGCAACAGTGCCAGCGATTTCACCAGCGGTGGCTCCTTGCGCTCGGTTGCCATTATCCTGATCAGTCGTCCCATAAGTAGTTGCACTTTGGGCAATTGGTGTTGTTTGTGCTTGATCTTCTTCAGCCATTTCCACTTGCACGACATTTACCGGTTTTCGAAAGACACTCATTAGATAGCCAGTGAGACAACAAAGTGCCAGTAAACCACCAAGAACTATACCAATGGTGGCTACAATATCTTGCCAAGTCCCATAGCCATCATGACAGTTTTCGGCTATCTTTTGAACGGCGCATTCATCTGGAAGGATGATATTGTGATAGTCAAGAGTACAAGCCGAGCCACCAAAAACTCCTTTGCAGAAATTTAGAGTATCAATAAAGTAACGGGCACAATCATCGCCCTGATCTTTGTATGCGCCACAGTCACTAGTCAATATAGACATGATCTGTTTTTCATTATTAATACAGCTCAAGGTATAATCATGGCCATTAATCTCGAAGCAAGTTTCGGCACTTGCGCCTTGGATAAATTTTAGAAATACTAAACCTGCTAAGAGCATTTTATATATCTCTAGAAATTCTCGATTAATAACTAAGAATGGCGAGAAGGTTCTTTTATCGTTGGGCTTGGTGAATAATTTAACCATTATTACATCCTTTGGCATACTAATGTGAAAGACTTAGAATAGGCTGGTTTATTTGGAGTTACAATTACATTTTTCTTAAATTAGTTTTAAAATATGTATTTAATGACAACTCATTGGCGTGACTAAAAGCCTGTACTTAGTACAAAAAGCCCGAGTCATGTGACACAAGCAGCTGACGTCACTGATACAAAAGCCAAAGTCATAGATACAAGTCGCGGGACGTCGGCAGTTTCATTGTGTGGCGTCGGCAGTTTCATCGCGGGACGATAGCTATTCATGGCAAGACTATGGCTATTTGTGTGCGGAGTCTGTTCTACATATAAGGCATGAAAAAAATGAAAAACAAAATGAAATGCTTGGGGTTAGTTTTTTTAGGAATAATGAAGCTTTCAGAACTGTTTGCTGCTACACCAACCATTCATTATTGGGATCAGCAACACAAAGGTACCAATATCTTTAATAAAAAAATGACTGGCGACATCTGGTCAGCGGCCAAAAAAGCAAATATCAAATTGGTAAGGTTAGCGCCGGATAAGTGGCAGGGACAATCTAGAGATTTCTTAATTGGAAATGCAGATGATTATCGCGGTCTAGTACCGGAAGATCTAAACAAACTCATGAAAGTTTTGGACACAGCGAATCGTAATAATGTCAAAGTGGTGATCACTATGTTAAGTCTTCCTGGGGCGCGTTGGAAACAGAATAATAATGGCCAAGATGACAATCGGTTGTGGCGAGAAGAAAAATATCAGCTCCAAGCAATCAAGTTTTGGAAAGATCTTGCTACTCGCTTAAAGAATCATCCTGCTATCGTTGGTTATAATATTTTGAACGAACCTCATCCAGAAATTATTTTTGGGTTCACCGAGATAGCACAAGTTGATCCAAATAAACTTGCTCAGCGGCAATCAAAATCACTTGCAGATTTAGGAAATTTCTATCAAAAAGTTATTGGCGCCATTAGAGAAGTGGATCAACAAACTCCGATTGTTTTAGATGTTAGCATGTATGCTGACCCACGAGCATTTGCTTATTTTAAACCTATTCAAGATAAAAATGTGGTTTATTCTTTTCATATGTATGAACCTTTTCCGTATACCAACAAAAAATTAAATAACGGTCGCTACAGTTATCCTGGTCTTATGCCTCTTGATAAAAATCATCCAAACCTAATCATGATGAATAAACAAACTTTGCAATCAGTGTATTGCAATCCAGTGACCAATTGGCAACAAAAATATCATATTCCAAGCACGAGAATTTTAGTAGGTGAGTTCGGGGGTAATCGTAGCACAAAGGGGCTTGATCAGTATTTTACCGATCTTATTGGTATCTTTAATGAACATTCATGGCACTGGTTATTTTATTCTTTTCGAGAAGATACTTGGGATGGCATGGATTATGAATTAGGAAGTAAACCTTTGGGTGCGAAGTATTGGGATGCAGTAAGTAACGGAAAGAAACCGGCTTTACAGCGAAAAGATAATGAATTATGGAATGTTTTGAAAGCTAATCTATCTGTCATTCCCGCGTAGGCGGG
>DJAM01000162.1 GCA_002429595.1 Coxiellaceae bacterium UBA6002 | reverse complement strand
CCTGCGCGGGAATGACAACTGCCAGGCTACAAAAAGTGTAAACACTTTGCTATACCTAGTTAAAGCCAAATTAAAAGAGGTTTGCTATGAAACATTCTAAAACACCTGGGCAACACATTGGAAAAGCAGAGTCCCACGAGCCACCAAAAAGAAATGAAGCGGATTATCAGCGTTTTCGGGACAAGCACAGAGCTGAGAAACACGAAAATAGCCAACAAAGAGAAGAAGAGGGTAGTCCTAAACGCCCTAAGAGATAGAACAGGTTTACCACAGCTAAAAAATTTGCTATTTTTGCACATACTTTAATTAAAAACAGGCAATAAAATGGCGTTAGAACCTAAAGAAAATCGACTTCCCCTAATTTACAATGTTAAATTTAACCAATATGACCACATGGTAGCGCGTAACAATGCTTATAACCTTGCAGCAGAGATCGGGCGCGATTCCTAACCTAAAACAGTGAAAGTAGCTCGTTGCCACCTTATGGAATTGCAACAGCAGGCTTATCCGCTAGTGGCGTATAGCTATGAAATGAGAAACCATTCTGCTAAAGGCTTTCTGGAAATTTTTCTTTTATCTGCATTTTTATTGAAGTCATATGCAGGGGTCGGAGTACTTCCTCCATTCCCTTTGCGCTCCATTGCCCAGGTAGTGGGGGCTTTTATATTTTATGCTTTGTTAAATATTTATGCCTTTAATACTCTAATCGGGACAGGTCGTCACCTTTCACAAAAATTCTTTACTAAAGATGATCCAAGAGAACCAAGATTGCTTTTTACAGAAGCACTTATCAATTCTGCTGATGGCTTTTTTCGCGGAAATCAACCAAACCGTGTGGGCGATTCAGTGCCACTTAGCTATTACAACATTGAAACATTAAGTGGTTCGCAACTCTTGGAGTTATACAAACAGCTTTTCCCTGGTGATCTTTTACGGCTGCCGCAGCCTGAGGTGCCCCAACTAACTTAGGAAAAAACCCTCACCCTCTCCCGCAAGCGGGAGGGCTGGGGTGAGGGGTATCAGAAAAACACTAAGCCAAGGAACAACACTCTTTGGAGCCTAGCTCTGGTGCTTCTATAGGAATAACCCCTGCCGCTGCTAGCTTACCGCTACACCATTCCTCATGAGTATTGCTGATTCCTTCAGGCAGGGCATATTTAAAATGGCGTGGATTTAATCCTTCTATGTCAATTTTGCTCCCTGCAGCTTCTCTGAAAATACTGATATCATTCTCTATCAAAGTTGCGACATGCTTAGCTTTCTGGGCAGATGCATAAAAACTTATCCGACCTTTTGGTTGAATAATACTCGGTGGGTAATCGTCCTCTACCTGTTTTTGGATCGTGATGGTGTCCACCATTTTATCTAATATGATATTTTTTTCAGTGCTATGGAGCACTAAGTACTCCCGATAATAAGGTTGTAGGTTGAAAGTTAAGGGATCTTTCTCATAACCTTCGATGACAAATAATAGTCGATTGTTATTCTGTCTTTTGGTTAGACTAACTACAGAGATGACGAAACTATTTTCTTCTAATTTAAAATTTGGATTAAATTTACTTTGCATGCTGACTTCTCTAATAATTTTAATATTTTTATAGTTATAAAAGGATATCAAATAGCAATTTATCAAAAAAATTGTCAAATTTGCTATTATGAGGTGTTTTACCATTGTTTAAGGTGAATTTCTATGGAAAGTTCATTCGTAACGATCAGTCTGGCCTTTGTCGAGGGCTTCGCGCTAATAATCTCACCTTGCATCCTACCGATTTTACCCTTGATCCTTAGCGGCTCAGTCTCTGGGGGCAAAGCTAAGCCTTATGGCATCATGACTGGCTTCATCCTGACGTTTACCGCTGTCACGCTGTTCTCCAGATTATTGGTGCAATGGACTCATATCGACCCCAATCTACTACGCAACATTTCGTTGTTGATTCTGCTCGCCATAGGGATTGTCCTTCTGTCTTCTTACCTCAGTGACAAGTTGAGCCTTGTCACCACTAAATTGTCGGGGCTCATTAAACCTAAATATGAAAATCAGACCGGGGGCTACTGGAATGGCGTACTGTTTGGTGCTTTATTGGGAATCATTTGGACTCCTTGCGCAGGCCCTATACTTGCGGCTGTGATTGTGCAAAGTGTGGTCCAAAAAACTACTTTAGAAAGTGTCTTGGTGACACTTTCTTTTGCTATTGGTGTTGCAGTTCCGATGCTGTTAATCGCTTTGTTGGGAAGAAGAGTATCTAAAAGATTTCAGGGTGTGCGTCAGCATTCAACAATGATACGTCGGATATTAGGAATTTTAATCATCTTAGGTACCATAGCGCTTTATTATGAGAGTTGGTTTCTAGCATTATCTTCAAAAATTAAAACGCCAACGTTCAATGCAGCGACGTTTAATGAAATTAAACCTTATCCAGCGCCGCAATTTGGAGGTCTTAGCGCTTGGATAAATTCACCACCATTAGAACTTAAAGACTTAAAAGGAAAGGTAGTATTAATAGATTTTTGGACCTATTCCTGCATCAATTGCATTCGAACTTTGCCTTATCTTAAAGATTGGTTTTTGAAATATCATGACAAGGGTTTTGTGATAATTGGGATTCATAGTCCCGAATTTGCTTTTGAACAAAACGTTGATAATGTTGTGAACGCGGTTAAAACCTACAATATTCTTTATCCTGTTGCGCTTGATAATCAATTTGTCACTTGGGATAACTATAAAAATTACTACTGGCCCTCGCATTATTTGATTGATAAAAATGGTTATGTTGTCTATCAACATTTTGGTGAAGGGAGTTATGAAGAAACCGAAAATAAAATTAGAGGATTATTAGGTCTTAAGCCTATTCAAAAATCTGTCAAGCATCAGCTAGATTTTTTAAATCAAACTCCTGAGACTTATTTAGGTTTCAACAGAGCTACGAATTTCGCAAATAGTGAAACCCCGCAACTAAGAACTGCTTACACTTATAAATATCCAACGAGTTTGCCTTTGAATAATTGGGCATTGCAAGGTTTGTGGATTATTGAAGACGACAAAATAATAAGCGCCGGCCAATCATCTGCGATCAAAATCCATTTTAAAGCTAAAAATGTTTATGTGGTGATGGGCTCAAAAAAGCCTATTACTGTCATGTTAAAATTAGACAATAAAGCCATTGTCCAAGGAATGGGCAAAGATGTAACTAATTCGAAGTTGGTTGTTGAAGGTAATCGACTATATGAGTTGCTGAATCTAAGTCAAAATAGTGAAGGAGTCTTAGAGTTAATTGTTGGTGAATCTGGCTTGGAGCTCTATACTTTCACTTTTGGCAGCTAAAAAGTAGCCTGGGTTACGCCCACGCTACTAAGATTGCAAGACTCTTATTTGAAGATCATCTTCAGAAGTCATCCATGCCCTTTTCATAATCTTACTGTTATAACAAATACCAAAATTGCCATCGGTATTAACTGAAATTACCCCGACGTCTCCTTTGATATAAGCATTGCGGATGTGAATGACATGTTCACAAGCTTCAGATAAGGGCATGTTTTTAAGTTCGACCAACATCGCAATTGTATGAGCAACAACTTTACTTATGAGCACTTCACCTTCACCTGTTCCAGAAACAGCACAGGTTTTATTGTTGGCATAGCAACCAGCACCAATGACACAACTATCTCCAATTCTTCCGGGCAAGCAATTCGAGGTGCCACCGGTTGAAGTCGCCGCCGCTAAATTGCCACGTTTATCTAAAGCTACTGCGCCTACTGTGCCGTGAATTCTTTTTTGCAATGCCTTTTGAATTGTGATTTGATCACGACTTTTTAAGAAACTACGGTATTGATGATCGGTGATGAAATAAGAATCCGGTTCTAACAGTATTTCGTTGCTTTTAGCAAGATCCAAAGCACCATAACCAGAAAGAAACACATGTTTGGTTTTAGTCATCACGCAACGTGCCAACGTCACAGGATTGCGAACGCTGCGGACCATGGACACTGCCCCGGCTTTAAGCGTTTTGCCGTCCATAATAGAAGCATCCATTTCCACTTCGCCTAATAAATTGAGTGCAGAACCTCGTCCAGCATTAAACAAATAATTATCTTCTAATTTTTTAACCGATTCTTCCACTGCATCCAAAGAGGAGCCACCTTTTTTTAGCACCTTATAACCTGCCATAATAGCTTCTCTTAGACCCTCTTCATAACCTTTGACATGTTTTCGAATGAAAGGAATATTCCAGCCGACGCCACCATGTACTGCGATTGCTATTTTGCTCATAATCTCTCTCTTTAGAGTTATTTCTTTTTTTGGCGAGCGAGTTTTCGTCGCTCTTCGATTGAAGGATTATAAAGTGCTCTGGTATCAATGGAGAAGCGACAACCCTTCACTAAAATATGCACTCTCAAATTTTCAACAAAGATTGGCTCGCGCTCTTCAGCATTCATCACATTGGTTTGATCAATAGCTTTACCATCAATAATAACTACCATGCCTGAACCACGCACTTCTGCCTCTGAGCCATGTTTGATAATTAAGGCAGTATCTTCACCTAAACCGATTCCAAGTTGGTCGGGGTTAATGATAATGGCGTGTGCCAAACGTCCGAATCGCCCACGTTTGATGAAATGAGTATCAATAATGCAATTATTCAAAAAGCCTAAGCCAGAAGTTGTCGTTAAATTTCGGTAAACTAATACTTCTTCCGAACCACCCCCTGCAATCATAACGGTCGACATTGCCATTGCGCCGGCGCTCGTACCTGCAACTAAAAAGTCTTTATCCTTTCGATATCTTCGTTTGATAATCTCGGTTATTTTTGTGCCGCCTAAGATTGTAGATAATCGAAATTGGTCACCACCTGTGAAAAAAACAGCACCCGCTTTTTCAATTCTTTCTAAATATGCTTGGTCTCGTGCTTCGAATTTGTCTTGAATTGACATAAAGCCAGGATCGGGATAGCCAATAGCATGAAAAGCTTTTTGGTAGCGTTTGAACACTTCATTAGGTACCATCGATCCTGTGGTGATGATCTCAATTTTTTTATTTCTGGAAGCGTGAAGCAATTCTTTTAATATCTCAAAAGGCTGATAGGTTTTGATTTTTTCCTTTAAAGGTAAAACATCATCACCAATATCTTCAGCGCCACCAATGATTAATAATTTACCTTTTGGTTTCATGCCGATGCTTGTCCCTGTATGAGATGCTTATTGTATTTATAGACTTGTTCGTAATTTTTGACAAATTCAACAGCCTTTAAAATTTCGTCTGGGAAATACATAATAAATGTATCTGGTTCTGCATTGGCTATAGCATATTGAATTGCGTCAAACTCGTTTGGAATAATTTTAACATCACATGCTTTATTAACTTGATGCATACCTTCTTTCATCAACCTATTTAACTCATGATGTGACCGGCCTCTGCTATCTCGATCTTCTCGAATAATGATTTCGTCAAAAGTTTGGGCAGCATAAAAGCCTACTTTTCGAATGTCTTCTAATCGGCGATCACCAGTAGCTGCAATGATCCCCACTCTTTTTTTAGCCCCAACTTGGTCAATGAATTTCTTAAGTTCAATAAATGCATCTTCATTGTGTGCATAATCGATCAACACTTTGAACGTACCAAAATCAAAAAGATTCATACGTCCTGGTAAATTTTCTGGTGTCGGTTCAAAAGCCATCAACCATCTGGCAATCTCATGCGGAGGGAAATGGCTCGCAACGCCGGCGAGTACCGCAGGTAAAATATTTTTGATCATGGAAGTTGCAGTACCAAAAAAAGTCAACGGAATGTCTTTGACGCGTGCGATGTAATCTTTTTGTTGTCCGCGCTGAACTACGATATGTTCGTTTTCAATGTAAGCTGCAAGACCATCTTCAGCACAGTGAGCAGTAATGCGTTCGTTATTGGCTGATAAGCTAAATAGTGCAATATGACAATCTAAGTCTTCTTTAATACCATAAACGTTATCATCATCAGCATTCAAAACAGCATAGCCTTCTTTGAAAGTACTGCGAGGAACGACTGATTTCACACGAGTTAACTCTTCCAATGTCATAATGTCATCTTGTCCTAAATGATCTTCAGTGATATTTGTTAGGACACTAATGTTGCATTTATCAAAACCAAGTCCAGATCGAATAATGCCGCCTCGGGCACATTCCAGCACGCCAAAATTTACAATTGAATCGCGTAGGATTGTAGTGGCACTTAACGGTCCACTGCAGTCTCCTTTGTAAATTTCTTGATCTTGAATATAGATTCCTTCGGTAGTGGTATAACCAACGGTGTAACCTGCTAATCGTGCAAAGTGGGCTATTAAGCGCACCGTTGTAGTTTTGCCATTCGTGCCCGTGACAGCAACCAATGGAATTCTAGAAGGTGCATTATTGGGAAAAAGCATATCAACAATGGGTTTTGCAACATTACGCTTAATCCCTTTTGATGGCAGTAGGTGCATGCGAATACCAGGCCCTGCATTTACTTCTAATACCGCTCCATTTTTATCGGTGATTGCAGCACTAATATCTTCTGCGATTAAATCGATCCCGCAGATGTCAAGATTGACCAAACGCGCAATGCGTTCAGCTAAAAATTTATTTTGTGGATGTACTAAGTGGGTTACATCAATTGCGGTGCCACCCGAACTCAAATTGGCAGCGCTCTTAAGTATGAGCAGTTGCCCCTTAGGTAAAATTGTATCAAGTGTCATGCCACTGTCTTGCAAAATGCTTTGAGTATTTTCATCTATTTCAATGCGAGTTAGGAAATTTTGATGTCCAATGCCACGTGTTGGGTGGCTATTTGCCTCATCGATCAGCGCTTTGATGGTAAAGACACCATTGCCGACGATGGCGGCTGGTGTTCGTTTTGCAACTGCTACTAATTGGTAATTAACTACGAGTAGTCGATAATCAAAACCTGTCACATGTTTCTCAACAATGACATTCTCGCAGAATTTTTTTGCCATATGGAATGCATAAACAGCTTTTTCTTTATTGCTTATTTCAGTGTTAATTCCTTTGCCATGATTGCTACTTTGGGGCTTCATCACCAGCGGAAAACCAAAATCATTGATCGCTTGTTCTAATTCCTCTAGCGTGCTCACCATCGTTCCTTGTGGCACAGGAACATGTCCCGATTTTAGAATTCTTTTGGTTAGTTCTTTGTCTGCCGCAATATCAACACCAATACAAGAGGTGTGGTCAGAAACTGTTGAGCAGATAATTTTTTGATGACAGCCCTGACCCAACATAATTAATGAATCATTATCAAGGCGCATATGTGGAATATTTCTTTTTTCTGCTTCTTTGATGATCGCTGCAGTGCTGGGTCCTAAACGTTCTTCTGCATGAATTCGTTTTAGTTGTGCAATATCATTCGCCAAATTATCATAACTTTGGCCACTTGCTAAAGTTTTAGCAATGTTAAAAGCTGCATGTGCCGCATAGATACCTGCTGATTCAATTTCATAGGAAAAAACGACGTAGTAAACACCTACTTTCGAAGCCTGACGGGTTCGCCCATATCCACATCGCATGCCTGCTAGCCATTGCAGTTCTAATGCAATATGTTCAATGACGTGTCCCAACCAAGTTCCTTGCTCCAAGCGTTCAAAAAAACCCCCTTCAACTCCTAGCGAGCAATTATGATTAAGTAAGGAAGGCATAAGCGCTTTTAGTTTTTCATTGAAGCCTGAAATTTCATTGCTAGGCTGATATTCGTATTGATGAAGATTTAACTCAAGGACAATCAACTGTTTGCGATAATTTGACCAATAGTTGGGGCCTCGCAACACTCCGATGTTTAGAATTTCCATATAGTGATTCCCTTCGTACTATAAATGCATTCCGCCATCAATAAATAGTAGACCAAATTTCAAAGGGAAAAGTGGAGGAGTAAAAAAATATTTTGGCTTGTTGTCATTCCCGCGAAGGCGGGAACCCATCGTAGGTGCGGCGGGAGAGATGGGTTCCCGCCTTCGCGGGAATGAC
>DJAM01000004.1 GCA_002429595.1 Coxiellaceae bacterium UBA6002 | reverse complement strand
TGAGGTTGCTGGATCGGTCACACTTCAACAGCCAAAAGGTAAATGTCAATCTTAAAATCAAGGGTATGGTTACCGTGCCTAAACAGCTTTTGGATCGCTGTGTACACCGGAATTTTCTTTTGAATTGAGAGAATAGAAATTAAAGAAGAATGCTGTTAGCTTGGCAAGGTTTCTTCCCGCCTCTTACTACAATTATGCAAATATAGTTCTTCATGCTTCCAATTAGCATTCAATAATTATCATTGTTTCGCCTTTAACCGGTGGCTTTAAATGATAACTACCTATATCAAAGAAACCATGATCTATCGCTAATTTGATAATATGGTAATTATAATTAAATCTATGGTCTTCCAAGTTATTCTGATGTTGGATCCACGCCAGCAGCTATTAGCCTTTTATGGGTGCAAAGTACTCAAACATTAGCTCGAATTAAAAATTCTAGCGCGTTAAGTGAAATATCAAAGCAAGAAACCCATTAAATTTAGGTTATGGCTATTTGTAAATTCAGGTAACGGCTAAATTTATTTTATTAAACATTTTGCTTTGGTTCGGCTAGTAGTTAAGTACCGAGATGATAATTTAACGCATAACCTATAATAAAAATAAGCAGATATGGAGTTTATTTGAGATAGAGTGTTAAATGCAAGCATTTATTCAAACATTAATTAAAATTTTGGCAAAATCTAATTCATATGAGGAGTTTGAAAAAAGATTAAATGATTGTGGCAGTCATAGCGAAAGACTATTTTTTATTTTCGCCCAATCTTACTTGGCTACTGTGAAAAGATTCCGTGTTAAAGAACTTTGGTCCTGGAATTCTCTACCCAATGTATTTAAAAATCCATCTATAACCTATAACCCAGTTCAGTTTAAATTAGGGTTTTTTAAGTCAAATTCTGGTTACTTCTCTGCCTACTATGTAGAATATATCAATAACAATCAAGCTAAAACAAAAGCTAAAATTGCTAATCCATTTTTTTCAATTAAGAGATTGAATAAGAGAGTGGTCATCACCAATAGTATAGACTTAAGAATAAATAATTATAGCAAGAGCAATTACACTGTTATTAATAGAAAAAATTTGACCAGATTAAAGGCTGCTAACTTTTCAAGAATGGTTGACTGGCTGAAAAATCAACAAGTATATATTGTTGAAGATAAAACCTGCTCACCCTTAAAAAAGAATGAACCTGTTTCTGACTTGGAAGAAAAGCAGTGGCTAGTTAATTATAACCAAATGCTAGATTATAAAAACAAGTATGGACACTGCTTTCTTCCACCAGACAAAGCTTATTCAAATTTGAATAAATGGTTAAAACAACAGTTATCTGATTTTAACAATAGAATGCTATTAAGCCATAGATTGGAAAAATTACAACAAATTGGTGTCATACCCAATGAAGAAGGCAAAACAGATTGGGATATTTGCTTTCAACAATTAATGCAATTTAAAAAAAATAACTTTTCTAATTTACCAGAAAAATTGCGACATTGGCTTGTCCTCAACAAACGGGCAACCAGAACGAATACTTTAACCTCAGACAAGAGGAATTTGTTTGTAACTGCTGGCTTGCTTAAGCCTACAATCAAATACGATTGGAATAAAATGTATAGAAGTTTACTTTGCTTTAAACAGCAATATGGGCACTGCAAAGTTCCTACTGGCTATCCCCCAAAGCCAGCGCTTCATCACTGGCTTTATTATCAAAAAAAAGCATACCAAAAAGGATTGTTGACCACCGATAAAATCAATCAGCTTAAAAGCATAGGTCTGTTATTAGAAAACACTGGGCCTGATAGGAAGGAAATTCTATGGCAAACAAAATTCAATCAAATGGTAGCGTTTAAAAATACTCATGGTCATTGTAGTCCTTCTACTAAGGAAAAATCTTTATATCCTTGGGCTAGAGCGCAGCGTACTGCTTATCTTAAAAATAAATTGAGCAGCGAACGGTTTCAAAAATTGAATGAAATTGGTTTTGTTTTTGACAAAATACAATGGGGAAAAGTGTTTCAGGCATTATCTGATAAAAAGAAACTTAGCTATCTTAAATCGCATTTTCTCCAATCAAAAACTATCGGTGAATGGTTTTATTTCTTACTCTTAAAACAAATAGAAATGGCGATGGCAGCACGGGACAATAAGAGAATAAATCAATATAAAAAAACCAACACACACCAATCAAGATGGCAGGCCCGTTTTAATCAGCTCATGAACTTTAAACAAGAATATGGACATTGCAATGTCCCTATCAATTATAAAGACAGGAAATTGGCGAGATGGGTTTCAGTGATGCGTAAGTCTTATAAAAAGAATTGCTTATCTCAAGAGAGAATTAAGCTATTAGAGGCAATTGGTTTCTGCTGGTCCCCACAAAAAGCTTCATGGACGAAAAGGTATCAACAGCTGGTTCTTTTTAAGAAGAAGTTTGGCCATACAAAAGTTACTCATTCCCTATCAGAAGATAAGGGTTTTGTAATTTGGGTGCACATACAAAGATCTTATTATCATGCCAATAAATTATCTTCTGAACGTAAAAAATTACTTGATGAATTATACTTCTAATTGTATGTAAGAAGTGAACGGTTTGGTTTACAACTAAACTAGTAAGCTTTTTATTTAAGATAAAATTGACTTAGGAAAATAAAGGCTTCGCTTGATATTGGAGCGGTTAGACAGGTTGTGAGATTATGGCCATAGGTTTTGTGGCAACTTTCCCACGAGTGCTTTCATATATTAGCCATAAAAATT
Organism: Coxiellaceae bacterium UBA6002; assembly: GCA_002429595.1. Lineage (GTDB taxonomy): Bacteria > Pseudomonadota > Gammaproteobacteria > UBA6002 > UBA6002 > UBA6002. Next base: position 23,560 of record DJAM01000004.1, on the reverse strand, counting down.
ACATTGTATCTGTATTATAATCACAAATAAAAAGAAGCGACAAGTAGTAGTAATTAAGTTAAACAGCAGGCAACGGCATGAGAATAGTTCAAACCAAGACCCATTTTGCAGTAGGCACTTCACTATCTCCTAGTGCTTTATCTCTTGGCGTTAACCTTATCATTACTCCACGTTTAGCTCAAACCCATAAGGGTATTTTCTGTAATTATTTTTCAAGTAGAAAACGGTGCTGTTATGCGTCTTCTCAAGAGTGAATTTGTAATTGATAAACGATTTTTGGCAATTAATTTTGATCTCATAAGTTTTTTACAAGGCGTTCTATTTACTCCAAAACCAATTAATATAACTACTATCAAGCGTCTATTAGGCATAAGAGAAAGCGTAGCCGAGCAACTAAAAAATTTGCATCCTCATTCTCTTATTTACAAATATCTAACGGCTATCATGGTGGCTCAAGCCAATGCTTGCACGATGCTTCAACAGGAAGCTTTCCAAGCTTTTATTATTAACCTACTTTCTTTAAAAGAAGAACAGGAAATTGTAGAGATTGAAGTGATTCGATACAAGGCGATGACGCAGCGCGAACGAATGGAGAAGTTCAACGAACTGGCTATTCAAGCAGCTCAAAAACTCACCTTCAATCAGCTAAGAACCCCGATTAAATACTTTATTCTCGAACTGCACAAGGCTGAAACATTACGCTCTTATGCTCCCTACATTAAAGATGCAGCAATGGCTGAATTTGTCTTACAATCGACAGAACGAACTTATCGGAGGATTAGAAACAATTTAGAATATTTTGACCGGCAAAGACAACGAACTGATTTAACGCCAGCAGAAAGAGAGAGAGATGACGAGCGAGAAGAAAGATATATGCGACACTTAGAATTATCGTCTGCTGAAGAAATGCAAAGACATTTATCACATATTGATCGCAATGATCCTGTAACATTCAAACAACATCTGCGTAGCATAGAAAGGAATGAAGAGCTTTTTTACAAAGTGAATACAGGAGAAATACCGCTAGAATCATCTTCTTATAATCAATTCACTGGAAAACTAGCTCTAGAAGAGCCAACTTACACCCTAGAGGGTATGCCTTTACCTGCAGTTGAAGCGGATAAAGTAAGGCGTAAATATAAAGGCCTTGAAGATCAGCTGCATGATGAATTTACAAAAATTTTAGCTGATAAGGACATTATCATATGTGGAGTTTCAGAGTTGTGTGATTTACAGAAAAGCTTACATAACATTGTGCAGGGAAAGAATATTAATGAATACCACTTTCAAGCTGCTGATACTGCTGTTCTCAATTACCTACACCGTTTAAACAATAGCAGAAGTACCGGCTGCGATTTTTATGTTTTGCCTTCTTTACGAGACAGTAAAGAGAGTTATCCCGATAATTGTTATATTTTTGTAGAAGAAAATGAAAAACTTTTTTATCGGCAAAATGGACAAACAAAAAAGATATCAATGGATGACACCGAAAAATTCAAGCAGTCACTCTACCAAGCATTGAATGGCAATAAGTTCGTCCATTTATCCAATGAGCAAATTGACGAGCTCATCCCAATTAACCAAGGCCATATTCGCTATGTCCATTATGCTGATGCGATTGGTGTCCTCACTCGATGGTGCCAACGAAATGGCTTATTAGAGAGAGTACTACAAGAAAGGGTTGAGAGTAAAAAAGCGGTCGAAATCTCTCCTGCTAAATTAGAACAGAAAGAGATTGAGCAACAGCCCATAGCTGAAGCGGATAATCAAATTAAGGAAGAAGCAACTAAGCCTGATAAGCAAGAGCAAATCCCTGATGTCAATTTTGAGGAGAAAGAAACCGAACTACAGCCCCTAGCTCATGTGAATAGTCAAGATGAGAACAAACCTACCGAACCAAATGAATTAGATAACCAAGCAACCTCAAATATTCAAAAAATACTACAAGCTAGCATCCTCGATCCAGGTTCGCAGCAAGCAATGAGCGGTCTTCAAAAACTTGAAGAGCTTACATCTTCTGAACTCATGAAGAGCAAAGGTGAAAATTTTACAAATACCTTTAACCAGTTGGTAGAAGACCATCCTGAATTAAAGTGCTTACTCGATATATATGAAGAGATGACCAAAATCTCATTTCTAAAAAACAAAATCGAAGAAGTAAGCCGGCCAGAAGAACCCCGTTCTGATCAAGAGTTTGGTTTTTAATCTCCTCTAGCATGTCACCTTTAAGCCAGGACCCGGCTGGTCAAACTGAGAAATTGAAAGTTCCTCTGAATTGTATCGATGTTTAAAAAGCTCAGTTAGCAGTTTCTTAGCCTCTGCCGGCGTTGTCACTTCCCTGACCCTCTTGGCCTGTTGTAAATATTCAGAAATCTCCGGCCTATAGCGCCTGGTCGCTAAGATAATATCAAAAACCTCCTTAGTGTCTGGATCCTCATATTTCTTCCCGGGATCCACCTTACCCTCTTGCACTAGAATCTTGACCATATTCAATGCATTATTATAGGTCGCTGCTAATAGCGGATCGATGATATTACCAACATCTGTTAAATTGACATCTGCGCCATGCGCGATGAGCTTTTTAAGAATTATTTCTCTGGCAAGGTAAGCAGGGTCGAAAGGCATTATTAAAGGCATTGGATAATCCAGTTTATTCTCATCTGGCTTGAGCTGAGAGAGTATTTTCCTGATGTTATAAGGTGCAGATATTTCATTCAAAAGTGTCAAGCCTATGGGTGTGCGCTGGTTAATCTTTATTTCGGGTCTCGTGAGTAGATAATCTACAACCTCTATCCGGCCGTTTAGGCTGGCATAATAAAGACCAAAGCCGTCGCCGTAAAAGGCATTGATGTCTGCCCCTTCCTCTTCTACCATCCTCTTGACTAATGATAGCTTACCACTAGCACAGGCAGTAACGAAAGTAGGAACTCGGAGCAATTCCACTATTGTTTCTGCTCTGCCCTTCTCTTCTAGGCTTTTTGTGGTTCTTACTCGATCCTTAGCTAGAAAATAGGGAAACTTGCCTTTCTCATCTAGTAATAAATTGGTTACCGGTAGTAGCAATTTGCACGCTTCAACTTGCCTAGTATCGACAGCCAGCTGTAGGGCCGTGCCACCAAAACCTGTCAGTGCATTTGGATCTATCTTAGGATGTGCTAACAACAACTTGATTTTATTGGTTGCTCCTTTTAGAGCCGCTGCATGCAAGGCGGTGGCGGTTTTTATCAATACACTCTTATTTTCAAACTGGAGATTGACATCAATATCCGGATTTTTTAAAAGCTCTGCTACTTTTGACTCGCTTGCCTCATCATTTGCCAAAACTGCCTCTAATAGCTCTCTGCTCATAAAGTCCTCCAATGGTATTTAGCCAAGGTGAAAGATTAAGGGAAGATTAAGAAGATGGAGGCATTTTTGCACAAAAATGAGAATAATGCAATATATGCATTTTACGGCAGAAAAAACGTAAAATGCGGGCAAGTAGAAAAGTAACTCTATTTTTTTAAGTGTATTTAATTTAAAGCAGTCTTCAAATACAAGTTCTATTGTTGGTTTTTTATTATGAGCTATGCGAACACTAATTTCAGCAGCTAATTTCAGGCTGTGAGGTTAGATAGAGCTAATTTGGGTCAACATCTAGTAGCATTCTTGCTGTGGGATTTCGATAAGATATTGCTCAACCCTCTAGCAAATAAATCGTTGTTATCTTTCGCTTACTATAATTAAAGAAAATGGTGAATTAATAATGATTCCCGACAACAGGCGCAATAAGCTAGATTTCTTAAATTCGGAATTATCATTTTCAGAAGCGCATTTTTTGCTAGACATCATAAAATTGCTAGCTTTATTCCATCTATATTTGAATGAAACATTTTTCAAGGAGCCAGTCGAAATACAAAAGCTTAAAAGGCAAATCTTTCAGCTAAGAGAACATATTAAAGCTAATCTATATGAAAACACCGCTATAGATGCAAGTTATATGTTTGGCTTTAATATTGAAAATTTCACAGCTTGGTGCGCATTCCAATTCGGGTTTAACCCTATAACTTTGTCAATTGATAATGCTTTAGATCTTTATCTCAGTATGTTTGAAATCACTGATAAATATAACATCAGGCAGGCCTCCACTTTTCGACGTTATCACATATTGCAAAAAAAGCTTAGCAAGAAAATTAATGATCAAAATAATTTTGAGCGAAAAGAAAATGAAATTAAGAAAATAATGCCGGACTATGTAGACTCAAGAATATTAACAATGCTTTTCCTCCTTTTAGCTAGCAATAAACTTCCAATTAAAACCACATTTATTTACCTATTAATTAATTCGTTAAAAGCAAATAGGGCCCGTTGCTTAAGCATCTCTGAATCATCGGCCTCATTATTAATGGAGTTTGCTTGCAACTTTCCTGACGAAACAATTGCTAATTTTTTGTTAGAAGTAGTTGGATTAAATCCAAATGAACTAATGGAAAATAATTTAACCCCTCTAATGATGGCTTGCGGTGAAAGTTCGTTTGCAGTAGCTCAATTCTTATTACAAAAATCCACAATTGATCCAAATATTTCCACGATTAATGGAATTACTGCCTTACATATAGCATGCTGTCAAAATAATAAAATAATTACTAAGATTTTACTAGAAAATAAGAAAACGCTACTAAATGTAAAAATGAAAGGAACAAAGTGGTTGATCCCCATTAGAATGGCAGGCACACCGCTTGTTATTGCTTTAGGAAACAGAAACTTTGAAATTGTAGACTTGATCTTGAAAAGTAAACAGTTCACGGCGTCAGACTCGACAGAGACTTTTGCCTTAATAGCAACTCATTATCCTGATAAAAATTTACAACTAGTACATTTAAAACTGCTAATGGAAAAGGGAGGTAGTTTAATTGTCGATGTGCCAGATGTTCTTGCAGACGTAGAATATGAAAATATCTTATTCTTGGCAAAACGCTTTAAACTAGTAAAAATTGAGTCTTACATAATAAAGCAGTACCTTCCTAAAAAAAGCTAGCAAAGAGCAAAAGAGAAGAAACTATCTTATTACAACAATGCTTGTTAGCGCCAAGTTTAGACAACTCTAGTGTGTTGAAGCAACTTTATGACATACCGCTAACATCAGAAGAGATTTATGAACTGTTAAGAGAAAGGGGACTTTTTTTCAAATACATCGTAGAAATTGTTGATGGGATAAACTTTGCTCAATTAGATAAATAAAATAGAGTTGAGTTTTGCTTTCCTATAACTTTGGCTTCAAGGATTGAGTTTCAAAGGGATCAAAAATATTTTTAAAAAGTGTATTTGGCAGCGAAATACCACCCGAAGCTTCCTGAATCCATTGATGCTTGTCTAAATTATCAATAACACTTGTAGAAAAACGATTTTGAGGTTGATATTTTAACCACTCTTTAGCGATATATCTCTGTAAACTGGGGTCGAGAGCGTACACGCCACCCCTATTAAGCAATCTATTATCATTAAAAAGTTGCCCTGCTTGTAATATACCTCCCAAAACAAGAGCTCTAGTTAACTGAATATCATTTGCAGGAACGGATTCGCCAGTATTATCAAAATTTATAGGGAATCCTCCTCTTAATATTCTGATTTCTGCCCCCATATCAGACTGGTATATGACATCGTTCAATGGCTTGACAGCTACCTTTCCATTTTCGCGTTGTTGGACCACCTGCAGCAAAGATAAAAATTCAATATCTTCTGAGGAACAGCTTATGAGTGTTTTCTTGTGAGTAGCAAGTCTAAAGTGGTCTATATTTGAGGCAGATATATCTTTACCTGTACAGCCAAAGATATAGTCGGACACACTAACAAGAGCAGATAAGGTATTAGTAACTAATAAATTTTCTTCTTTTAAGCAAGACAGTTGACTTGTATCGCTATCATAAATAATAACTTTGTGCCCCATAGATAAAAGCTTAGCCACTACTGCTTTACCTATAGAACCATAACCGATAACCCCACAAGTTAAATTAGCTTGCTTAATAGGTATAAGGGGCAAGAGCTTTTCAACTACCGCATCAGCTATAAGAGGAGACTCTAGTACTTTCTTTGCAGCACAGTTGGCTACTCCAATTATAGGGAAGGGTGGCAATCCATGTCTCTCCAGATTGAACAATCCTCCCATTGTTTTTTCAATGCCGACGATTTTTCTACATAACAGTTCTGGTGGCAAATAAGATAAAGCACGTCCTCCGTGGTCTAATACAATTATTTTGTCAATGTCCTTTTTTGTACTCAAATCACTGACGACATCTGTCCACAACCTATTAATATCCCTAGTAAAGCTATGCGAAAATTTACCTAGACCAATTTGAGAACTACAACGCTGATATCGAATTCCTAGATCGATAACCTCCTTTACTACGTCCTCACACTCCGAATAATGTTTACCAACAGCAAAGAAATTTTCTGGGTTTACCCCTAATTTCACTATTGTTTTAATCAAATTAACTGAGGTGCGTAAGGGATGGTGGACATACACTACTGCAGAATTTTTTAATGGGATATCAAGATTTGAATCTAACGCTTTTTGTACAAGATTATCTAAAACTGGGAGATCTACAAAACCCTGGGCATTGTTACAGCGCCTAGGTAAGAAAAAAGAACAGCTTGCGGCACGCATTAGTAGGCGGGACTGCCTATTAACAGAAAATTTAATACTTCCAGGATTATGACGTGGCCTAAGAGCTGATTGTCTGTACATCTTTCTTCCAGTCGTTAGGTAAAGAATAATTATAATTAAGATTCTATTAAATTCTTTAGATGCTAACTATGGGTGTATATATACCACAATTGTTGTTAAACATGAAGGTATATGTCTTAAAATATATTAAGATATCTCAAAATAATGTAAGAAAAATTCTGGTAAATATGTAAGATATTTACCTATTTTACTTGATTCTTAAACCAATGTTGTATATTAATGTTCGCTCTGAAAAGGATTACAATATAATTTCTATTGAAAAAGTGGTATTGGAAGGAGCCTTGCTGCTTGAAAGCTATTGATTTTTCAGTAGCTTCCTGGTTACGGCCTCTAAGCTGCTACCTGGTCACACAAACCTCCAATTACTTATTAGTAAAAGTAAAACATATTAACAGTTTGCAAAAACAATAATGAATATCAATTGACTAGTACCTATATAAAAAGTTAAAAAGTATGTTGGCAAGAAGACAAATAAATATCGGATATATAAGACGACCATCCCACAGTGGACCCTCTTTTTTCAAGCCCATTCTACCCCTACACTCAAGTACTGAAAAAAGAGCATTAGCTAACAGTGTGCCGAAAATAGCTTTACGAAATTTTTCAAGCCCCGTCAGTCGCTTTTTCCAGGTAATGAATCTATACACGGACCCAGGAAAGTCTGATTCAATGCTAAATCTTCTACGCCATGAGCCCCTCTTAAAAGCAAAACTTGGAGAAGTTGATAGTTACTCTAAAGGTAATTATATCCATGAGCATTTCATCTCATGGCTTAGCAGGTATAGTCAAAGTAATCCCAATAGCATACTCGGGTATCTGGATGGCCATATTTCTTTTGAATCAATCTGTAAAGGTTTTATTAAGTACTGTTTTGATAATGGCATTAGCCTGTGCGCGAAGAAAACATTGGAATCATTTACTTACCACAATCAGCTATCAGATCAAGCAGTAAAGAGAGAACTCATCAAACTACGACCTAAAGGACAGGTAAATTTATTAGGCTTTGGATTAGATGAAGGGGCATACGAAGAAAGTATAGCTAATTATTTACTTCATAATGATCTTGCTCAAAACGTAACAGTTTATGGATTTGACCCATATGCCAATAAGAAAAATGGTATTGTGTTTTTGGATAAAAACGAATTAAAAAATTCAGGAGCCCCAAAGTTTGATTTAATAACAGCAAGGTGGGTCCTCCATCATGTGGCCAAACAAGAGAGATGGGGGGATTTAATAAGCTGTATTAATAAATGCAATCCCAACGCACGGGTAATAATAGTTGAACATGGCTTTTTAAGAAGAAAAACTTCAGGCAAAGAAAGGAGAATTAGCGATTTGCTTAATGGAACATTTGATATAATTGCTAATATAGGGCTTAGACCAAATTACTTCACTGATACCTTACCAGATTTAGGAGCGAATTTCTTTATCCAATACCTCAGAACGAGTGACTTTAGAAAGATAAAGAAGGAGATAACAATGCATTCAGCAGAAGAAATTTATGACGTAGGGCCTAGCTTTCCTAACCAAACTATCTGCAGTATTCATGTGCATAGCGCCAAGAAATAGCTCCCTTAATTTATATAAGCTCGCTATAGACCCTCTCCTTTTCAATCAAAAGTCAAAAACTTTTTCCTTGATGCAAGAAGCCTTAAAAAGATGGAGTAATTTTATTACTAACATAAGTTTCAATAAATTTTCTCCCATTCTCTTCTGTCAATGGTTTGGTTAAAAAATCATTCATTCCAGCTTCAAAACATTTGGCTCTTAGTTCACCTTCCTGATGAGCTGTTAATGCAATAATAGGCGTTTTTGAGTTCATACAATTAGGTTGTTGCCGAATTTTTGAGGTGACTAGTATTCCATCTATATCCGGCAAACCAATATCCATAAAGATAATATCGTAAAGTTTACTGTTTACTAAATTTAAAGCTTGTGTTCCATTTTCTGCAACCTCAACTTCACAGTTCAACTTACCTAGCACTAGCTTTGCGGAGATTCTGGCTATGGGTAAGTCTTCAACTAAAAGAATTTTAACTTTATCCATGTTATTATCTTAATTTTTAGTGTGCGTCTCCGAGTAGGGGCAATTTAAATGGCAATGTGCAAATGAAGGTAGAACCCTTTCCAACTTCACTCATTAAATCAATCTCCCCGCCCATTTCTTCAATAAAACGTTTCACAATACGAAGACCTAGCCCTAAACCTCCATATTTTCCACGGTTAGAAGGTATAACGCGAGTAAATGCTTCATAAACTATGTCCTGCTTATCCTTGGGGATACCTATACCACTATCCTTAATAATTATTTTTATTATTACGATATTTTCCTCTTTTTTTGCCAGTTCAGCTGATAGTGATATTTCTCCTTGCTCAGTGAACTTAATCGCATTACTTATCAAATTAAGCATAATACGGTGTAGTCTATACTCATCACCTATCAGCGTATTTGGTAGCTGCTCATCGCATGAATAATTTAGTCTCAACTTTTTAAGTTGAGCAGCTGGCATTTCTATAGTGATAGTACTGTTTATCACATCCCTTAGGTTAAATTTTTTAGCGAGTAAAGGTCGAGAGGCAGTCTCTATATGCGAAAAATCAATAATTGTATTGCAAAAGTCTAGAAGTTCTTTAAGAGATTGGACAATACATCTTAATAGTTCCTTTTTCTCCGGTTCATTTTCTTCTTCGAAAAGATGATTAGCTATACCCCAGGCACCTGTAAATGGAGTTCTTATATCATGTTCCATATTACTTATAAATTCCATTTTAAGGCGGTTAGATTCTTCAGCCTTTTCTTTTGCAGTACGTAAATCAGATTCAATTCTTTTTAGATAGGTAATATCGACTGTATTTCCAGCGATACCTACTATATCGCCATTTTCATCTCGTAAAGGTCTCTTGGTAGATAGCTGGATTATCTCTTCACCCGAAGGCAAAATCGCTTTTTCTTCTCTTTTGCTTTCAGTTCCCGACTTTATAATAGCTAAGTCGTTCTTTCTAAATTCATCCGCAGTTCTCTTATCAAATAAATCATAATCAGTTTTACCTACGATCTCACTACCTCTAGATAAAAAACCCATCTTTTGTAAGTTTCTTTTTCCAGTTTCGTTCATCCCTAGATAGACACCATTAAGATCTTTCCAATATACATCACCAGGAAGGTCATCAATAATACTTTTAAGTCTGAATACTTCTTTCTTTTGTTCTTTTATATTGTCTTTCTCTACTAAGGGGTTCTTACTTCTCTTAATCAAAATGTCGCCTCACACCTTAAAATCTCTATACCTTTTTAAGTCACGCTACAAATTTGGCTATATGTATTTAAATTAAATCAAAAAACTATAAATTTTAGTAAATAATAGCCTTAAAAGAATTATGTCCTTAATAAGATTATTCTTAAGATACCTTTAAAAGTCAACTAAACCCTGCAAAAAAACAACTTATAGTTCCTGGCCTAAAACAAATTGAGGCTTGTATCCTGCTAATATGGAAAAATATGCAGAATTAATCGATCTTGGACAAAGGCTCAAGAAGGCAAGATTATTGAAAGGCTATAGCCAAGAGCACCTAGCTTCCTTAGCGAATATTTCATCTCGCTACTATGGCTACGTCGAACGCGGGGAAAAAAATATTACATATCGTAATCTTCTCAAGATATTAGTGGCACTCGATATTGAATTATTGGAAATATTCCCCCCGATTAAAGTGATGAAACGGCTTATACTCAATAGACGCGCCAAAAGGGCTGGATTTTGAAAAACTAATATCTTTATATTCTCTTAGTATAAATTCTATTAGGGTGTTAAATATGGCTCTTTATTTCTAGATTAAAACTTTAATTTATCAATTCTAAAGCTTTCTATCTTGGTGACAAAATAAGCCTCTCCTGTTCTAATCTGTTCTTAATATCCTCTGGTAAACAATAAATGATTTGTTTTTGGACAAAAGCCTAAATTTGACTGAGAAGAAGCAGAGTTTATAGCTACTGTTAAATCAAACGAATCTTTCTGTACCAATCCACTTGGTAATGCTTTCAGCACATTCTTGATGATTTAGGTGATGACAAATAATAGTGTTCACACAATTTAAGAGCTGGCTTTCAAAGTTCAGATCCACCTTTTTAAGATCTGAAAGTCCCTGAGTACCAAAAATTGCATGACATCTTTCCCTCTTCCCATGTTAACTAGGTTTATCACTTGCTCCCCTGCGAAGATAGAAAATTCATCTATGACGAAAATTGGCTGGCTTCCTTCAAGAGGTTCAATCACTGACTTTATATCTTTAATCCCTAACTTCCCTAACACTCTTGCAAAACTGGGAAATTTAAGTGCAGGTAATGCAAAATAGGCAATACCCTTATTTTCGATAATATTTTTGAGATTAAATGCATCCACACTATAGCTTAGAAATTCACTCAACTCCGAATGATCAAGGTATTCAAATGTGCTTGTAAGCCTGTAAGGGTTTGCCTCTCATAATGCTGCAAGGATTTTTATCTTCTCGGCAAGTTTACTTGTCTTGATTTTCGACCATAAAAGCCAGATTCTCAAAATTAAAGCAATCGGTAATTATTTTTAAATCTATCTGTTTATCTAATTTAATTAATACTGTTACCAACACCTGAAAACTGACCCACCTCATATTAAATCGAGGCCTCTACTAGAAGAGGATGCCCATGATCAGTTACGAAGGCTATATGGAGATCAAAATTTACTTAAGCAAGGCAAAAGTACCCGGGAGATATCAAAGCTGATGAAAGTATCCCGGAATACAGTGAGGCGCTATCTGTGAGCGGAATGGAAGCCTAGTTATAAGGGCCGTATTTGCCTTTTCTAACCTTTATAAATTCATTTTAACTTTGAGACGATCAATCTTAAATTTGCCAATCTTGGAGACCAGATACGCCTCTCCTGTCTGCAAATGTTGCTTAATATCATCAGGGTGCACGATAAAGGATTTATTTTTGGACAATGACCCCATGTTAGACTGTACAAATGCTGCGTTAACAACAGCGGTGAGATCAAAGCTATCCTCCGTTCCTATCCACTTGGTGATGCTCTCTGCACTTTCCTGATGGTTAAGCCTGTGGCAGATAATGGTATTCACACAATTCAATAGTTGACTTTCAAAATTACTATCTACTTTTTTTAAATCAGCTAATCCTTGTGTACCAAAAATCGCATGGACCCCTTTTCCCCTTCCCATGTTCACTAAATTTAATACCTGCTCTCCAGCAAAGACCGAAAACTCATCGAAAATAATAAAGATGGGCTGACTGCCATTAAGCGGTTCAATACTTGCTTTGATATCATTGATAATCAGTTTGCCAAGGACTTTGGCAAAACTTGGAAATTTGAGAGCCGGCAATGCAAAATAAGCGACTCCCTTCTGCTCAATAACTTCATTTAAAGTAAAGGCTTCTTCCTGATATTGTAGAAACCCTCCCAGTTCCGAGTTGATTAATGCATTTAAATGAGCCTGAAGCCCCGTTAAGCTTTTCTGCTCATAATGCTGTAAGGCTTTTATTTTTTCAGCCAAAACGGGATCATTTGCTTCTCGCACTAGAATCGCGAGAAAATCAAAATTCAAACACTGAGAGAGTGTCTTAAGATCAACTTGTTTGTTAAGCGTTATTAACACTTCTAGCGTTGTTTGCAAATAATCTTCTGCAACGGATCGATAATAGTCACTTTCCCATTGATCTTTTAAGGTCATGATCTTATCTTTAAGCTCAGTATAGCTATTTCCCCATAAGGCATTATAGGGTTTGAAATTGGCGCAGTTAAAACCCTGAAAAGTTCTTTGATGATCATAAGCCTCCTGCCAGAGACGATTGACATTCTCTTCCGTTGGTTTGCCATCGATTAGTAGTAAAGGATAGCCTTTTCTGATCGCATAACGGGCGAATTGCTTTAAGGTCACGGTTTTACCAGAGCCAGTGGTCCCTAATACCAATATAATCTGATTAACATAATAATCTGGAATCATAATGGGCTTATAATTTTTAGTAGATACTCCCAAGAAAATACCCTGCTGATCATTTGGCTGACAACGCTTTAATGCTCTTTGTACACGCTTCTCATTGGCTTTGTTCTGGGATAAAAATTCACCTCTGTATAGTCGCTTTAACTCCATGGCATGTGTTGATTGGGTTAATTGCTGCAGTAGCTGCAAAATACTTGCAAATAATAAAGGAAAGCCCGTTAAGTAAGCTAAGTCATATTCCCAAAGGTAATACAGTGCAAATTTGAGATCGTTTTTGGTGCACAGTTTGAAAAAGATATAGTTGATATGAAAACCTTGTTTCATAAAAGCAATGAAGTTCATTCCATCATGACTATAAATTATCAACCAACTGAGTAATGCCAGAAAAATTCCCAGCATGAGCATTGGATTTAACGATATGTTTAGAAGCCGACAAATCATAAAAGCGATTATGCCTATGAACAATACACCCATCTGCCAAAAAACGATTAAGGCTAAAAAACCTAGCAAAAAATATTCTCTCATCGAGGCATTATTATTGTTCATGATGATTTGCTCCTAAAAAAGGATGCAGTTCATGGATTTTGATATACGGTAGGTGACCTGCCACTTTTTTAACAAGACCTAACACTTCTTTTGCGCAAAAATACCAAACCTCTTGCACACTAAAATTTGTGGTGTAGCCCTTAACGATAGCAGCAAGACGTTTTTTACTCTTACAGGTTAATTCGACTTCGATGGCAATATGCTTATCGTTGAGCTGCAATATCGCATCGGGGATATGACCAAACTCACCTACCCCATCAGCACACTTCTCGCTAATCAATGTTCGCTCACTGATCCACTTCGCATCGGGATAATGTTTTCTCAATTTAAGGTACAAGTGAATCAATGCCTTCGTATGTTTGTACTGACCAAGAGCTAACTTAGATAAAGGCGGCAAGGCAGTAAACTGAGCACTTTTGGGGGTTAATCGATATAAGGCTGACTTACCATAAAATTCTTTTTCTTTAATCAGATAACCCTGATCAACTAATCGCCTTGTAATTTTATTCACCCGTTTGGGATGAAGATTAAAGCGATAACTTAAGTGAAGGGTTTCACAAAATCCAAACTGGTTGATGAACTCAAATAGAGCCAAATCACGCTGCGTCAACTGCATCACATCACCTCACTTACAAATAAAAAAAATCCTCACAGCACCCAACTCTCCTTAGCAACGCACTTTGCACTGGCACCCAAGTCTCCTTTACTCCTAACTTCCTTCTTCCTTTATTTCCTTTCTTCAAACATCACAACACCTCAACTCTCCCAGATAATCGTATCCGCCTGATTCAATGGTCTCCCAAGTCCCCGACCCCGGCATCTCCTTAAGGTACGAAGAGAGGGCGGGGTCGGGGACGTTTTTTGCGCCAGCAAAAATGGGAAAAAGACCGTTGAATCAGGCGGATACGATTATCTTCCCTAGCGTTTGAGATAGCGCTTCCGGGTTCACACTCTTACGCCATCCTAAACACCTCTTAAAACACTCGAAATCATTTGATACTTCAGATCGCATTTAGGGTTCCTCTTCGGGAATTAATAGGCAGGAAGGACCAAATCTTTGGTCAATAGCAAATTACAGGCATAGCCTGCTCTGACATAAAATGTGGTGGGCTTTTGAGAAAAACCATTAGCAGTGTAAAAAGGATCCATCGCTAAACCGGGGTTACCATTTACAGTGATCGCAGATTCCAATTGAGAAGTAGCAACTTGATGAGCTTCTGCGACAGAAAAATTCCCTAAAGTAGCTAAAAAGTTACGCATCCTGTGATGATTGCTTTGATCATGCAAACCCATTTGGCCCTGCATGTCGATGACAGGCACATTATCCAAAGCAATCGTTTTTCCTTCCGGCAAAATGAGTGATATCCCTTTGTAGGCTAATCGCTCACTGCTTTCGTGAGTCGCCTCGTACTGCAATAACAATTTAGACCCTTGAGGAAGCAAGCATTTTCGAGTGGCACTATAAACATCTCGGGTGATTTGGCCCAATACAAATCCAGGAAGTTCACTGTTGACGGTACTTAAAAAAACAATTGGTATCAGCGTGCCAGCAGGAACCCTATTACTACTTTGAATGGTATTACTGCTTAGATTATCTTTGGCTAAGTTGTTTTGAGAAACGCCAGTATCTTGCGAAGGTCGATCGCCATTCACAGCAATCGAAGCATTCTGAGCCGCTTGTAGAGATTCAGGATTGGCCTCACTATAGGTTCCCAAGCTGTCATTTCCCGCAGAAGGTGCTTTGTCCATTTCTTTGAGTACTGTTGCTAGTTTTTCCTTTTGCTCAGGAGTAATGGTGAGTAATGTATTTTCATCATTAGTGTTGGGTGTTGCTTTTGCTTCCCCAGGGGTAGCTGCTTGAGGCTTATTGAAAGCGGTATTGGCCGCTAACCAATGCACATTTTCTGATTCACTCTCCAAAGTGTCTTCATTCACTCTTTCTTTTTGTTTGGGTAACGACGTTAAGATGATGATGGCCACCAACGCACCTAAAAGGATCACGACCATCAGCGCCGTTTTTTTAAATCGCATTACTTTAGGCGGCTTAGCAAAAATGGAAGATGGTTCTGTAGGAAGCTCTTTCTCTTTAGTATTCATGGATGAGACCTCCCAATATAATTAATGTAAACTTTCTGTGCTTTATCTTCGGTCCCTACCATCAGCAATCCCTTAGCGAAAAGCTCATCAATTCGATAACCGTAAGGGGTAGTGATATAATTAACCAGTAGCAGCTGTTGTTGATCATCCAATACGTAGAAGTTCGGAGCTAGGTTTTGTTTTAAGTGCCGCATCGAGATATAAACAGAAACTCCGTCGTTATACACACAGTAAGGTGCCCAAGAAGGAACTTTTTGGAAGTGGGGTATTTTGACCTCATAATGACTATCGATTCTTTGATGTTCCTCCTCGTTACAAAACGTTTTCTTGCCATCAGTAAATGCCACAATATGGGCACCGTTTGCTTCGTCACTCGATACCAGATTGATGTGGTAGGTTCTTTGATTTGTGGCAATAATGAGATTGGTTTTAAGATGGCTTTCTTTGGGTTTTACCAGGACGTGTGTCAAAGGATCTGCATCGGTGTTACTGACCATCACTTGGAATAACCATCTGGCCGTATCACCGGCGTTTAAACTTAAAATCGTTTCTCCGGATAAAAGACGAATATCCGTTAGTAGTAAAGGCTGACAGGAAATCCTGGCTTCTTTATGACAGGGCAAATAAATGACATTACTTTCTAATGGTTTTTTTGAACAAGACTTTGCTTGTAGCGTTATTGGCTGTTGCAAAAGCAAGGCCTTTTGCGCACATCCTGGAAGCAGCATTGAAACGAGTAAGATTAAAAGTAAATAACTTTGTCGGTTTTCCATGAGACACCTCCGGTATTTTTTCTTAATTTTTTATTATGTTATTTGTTATTCGCTTTCACTTTTTAAGTGACGATTACTTTTGTTCCGCCCAGCTGATATGCTGAATGTAAATCCCTAATGGATTGGAATTTAACAACTCAACATTTTTGACGGACAGATGCGCAATTGTGATTAAGGCTTCAAAACGAGTCTGTTTTAAAAATTCGCCTTCACTACTTCGATGAATTTCTTCCCAATCCACTTGCCAGGTTTTACTGGACTTCTGCACCACCCCTTTAATTTGCACTTCCACCAATTCTTGTTGATTAATAACGAAGGGATTACTGTTTCGATAATAGTCATCCAATAACTTGCGCGCAGGCGGTAAACTGATGCTATAAACAAAATCAACAGCACGCTTCTGGGCAAACGCATCCAGCATCACTGACCTTGCATTGATTAAGTAGTTTCTTAAAAAAGCATTGATCTCAAGCGGAGTAATGGTTTTCTCTTGATTTAAAAAACCGCCATAAAGGGCATTACCCAGATCATCGACCTTAACGACATACGGTAGGTACTGTGATTTAAGCGACAAGAAAATAAGCCCCAGAACTAAAAAACTATTGGCTAATAAGGAAAGACAAGCAACCCATCGCCACTGGGATTTGGCTTTTAGCGTATCGCCCCATAACTCATTCCATTCTAACCGCGCTTTGAGGTAAGGATTTTGTGTGGCGGCAATTTGTGCAGCTAATTCTTGGTTATTCGTTGATAAAAGCTTGTTTCGTTTTTTCATGGTTAATCCTTGTTTTGAGCGGTATTCGCCTGGTGATTCTTGCTAGGAGAGGAAGGCGTGTGGGTAAAGGCCTGTTTGGCAGGAGTAACACCTTTATTAATACTGGATGCCGCATTGGAAATAAGCGAGGCACTTAACACGTTTCTCGCGCCAGGTACCATTTGAGTGGTGGCAAAAATACCTGCAAAGTTGGCGCTGATACTGCCGCTTAAGAGATGAGCTGCTTTGTGTGGAATACTCCGAGCGACAAAAAGAAAGATTAATGAGCCACCCATGACTTCCAAAAATGGTGCCATGCTGGTTAAGCCTCCGGCTACTATTAATTGACTCCAAGACTGTGCAAGATTTGCACCCACACCAACAATTAAATACAGAAAAAACAATTTGCAGCCAACGCTGATCGCGTAATTTAAAAACTTAACGGTAAAGCCATTGGTCCAGCGACTACTTCCTAAGCCCAAAAAGAGAACACCCGCTCCAACCACGAGATAGGATTCCACTAATGTCACCACCAGCTCGCCCGCGATAATGGCAAAAGAAAGCACCGTAATTAAGGCAGCTAGCGCACCCACAAAAAAGCCTAAAAAATGGGTGAATAGATTTTTATCCTCCAACGGCACTAACATACTGTTAGCAATACTGATGCCTTGCGAGAAAAGACTGGAAGGATCGAGCTTATCGATATGGGCCGCACCACTTCCGATTAACATAAAACTTTTGATAATGGCAGGAATCCACACATGACCATGCAGCAGAACCGCATAAAAGAAACCGATAAAAACAATACGCTTTAAAAACTCCACCCATAAGGAACCCATGTCTTGTTTTTCAAGCGCGAAGCTTAAGCCCGACCAGGCAATCTCAATCACCGCTAAGGTTGCAAATAAATGATTTGCGATTGGAAAGAGATACTGATACCAACCGGTGGTGGCCGCAGCATATTGGGTAGTGATGTCATTTAAAATGGCTGTCATTTTTTTTCTTTTAAGGAAGCTCTGGAAATTCAGTCACACCAAAGCCAGTGTGTCCGTCATAGCGTTTAAAACTCACTTGGCTATGTTGAATCCAGTCATGCAAGCTTGCTTGTTCGGCTTGTTCTTTTTGCAGCTGGTAAGCCATAAAGGCATTTTGACTACTGGCTTGATTAAGAAGAACTTGACGCAATTTTTGCATTTGATCAATTTGCTCTAATTGAAGTCGATGCGCCGTTTGTTGTGCTTCTATATTGCCCGCCACACTGTCGCTTTGCTGCTGAAGTGACTTAAGTACTTGATGCTCATCTTCAAACAACTTGCCTTGTAGGGATAAGGCATTCATTGAGTTTTTTAAGGTATCTCGCGTACTGCCTGACCATTGACTATAAGCTTGATGATAATCTTTCGTCGCAGAAAATCCGGGGAATGTTTTATCAAACACTTTATCCACATTCCCTACCCCATAAGAAAGCGCTTGCCCTTGGCTTGAGAGATGAGCAAGTTGACTTAAAATTTGACTGTTGCCTTCAAAAGGATGTGCACTTAACTTTTTAAGATTTTGCACTTCGCATTTTAATTGCTCTGCCTGATTAATTAACGATTGAATCGAGTTCTTGGCGGTGATGGTATTTTGGAATACATCATAAGGATCATAGACGATCGGCAATATGGCAAAGCTTTGACAGGAGTAAATCACTCCCGCAACTAACAATAACATTTTTATTTTTTTCATTTTTTTCACGACGCATAACCTCTTATTTTTTACGGTTGATTTAAAACGGCTATCCGGTTGGCCTCCTGGATCAATCCTTTCTCAATGAAATAGGGCGATAGCCACTGCTCTTGATATTGCGCTTTTAATTGCAAAATATGTTGCCGTTCCTCTATCGTGGTGCTTTCCATCAACGCTAAAAAAGCTTTCGATAACACAAGATCCATCAAGCGATTACCAAGCGGCGACATCAGAAAATAATCTTGTTTTGGCGTACTTTGTGCGATCAACTGCAGGTGTTGCTCTGTTAGTCCTAATTCTCGGTAGAGTGCTTGGTTATAGGGGGCAAGGGCATTCATATTTGGCAAAAAAATTCGTGTCGGACAGCTATTTAATAAAATGGCTTTGCTATGGGCCGCATGAACTTCCGCTAAACTCTGTGTCACAAAAATAACCGCGGCATTGTGTTTACGGCATTCCCGCAACCACACTTCTAACTGAGCCCCAAAGTGTCCTTTTAAAAAA
Source organism: Coxiellaceae bacterium UBA6002 (assembly GCA_002429595.1). Classification (GTDB taxonomy): domain Bacteria; phylum Pseudomonadota; class Gammaproteobacteria; order UBA6002; family UBA6002; genus UBA6002. The sequence continues at coordinate 4,446 of DJAM01000004.1, read as the reverse complement.
CGGTGACCTTCTTCAATGATAATGAGAGAGGGTTTATTCACTGCCAAACGTTGATTGATTTGATGAAAGAGATAATTTAAAACCGGAATGACAAACTTTTCTTCTTTGTTTAATAAATGCTGCATTTCAAAGACATGCAAAAAACCCGAAGAAAAATCATCGTGTGTCGCATCTAATAACTGACCCATCGTCCCACTTACGGTATAAAATTCTAAAGCGAGTTTTAATTCAGGGTGCTGCAAGCTCGTTTGCAAATCGCTTAAGGTCGGATGAGTCTTGATACGAAGCCGCAGGAGACTGTCGCGAATTTCTGATCGATGTATAGGTGTTATTACCACTCCCTGCGATTCAAAGAGCGTTTCTAACCACCCACAGGCCCAATCCATTTCGCTGTCATTGGTAATGTTTTGTAAGGGCGCAAAACACAGGCCGTCGTGTGCAATATCATAATGACTACCGCCTAACGCATGACAAAGCGTAAAGCTAGAATACCCCTTATCAAACATAAAAATCTGTGCACGGGGATAACGTAAATGCTGTGAGATTAAAAAACCAAGCAAGGTACTTTTACCGCTACCGGTATCGCCAATCACTAACGTGTGACCGACATCTTCCACATGCAAACTGCAAGAAAAAGGCGTTTTACCTTGCGTTTGCGCATAAAAAAGCGGTGGACTCTGGGGTGGATAATAGGGGCAAGGATGGATTGCTTGTCCTTTCCAAATGGCATTTAACGACAAAAAATCGGCTAAATTTAAAGTGGAGAGTATCGGTTTTCGAATATTTTGATAGCCGTGTCCTGGTAAACTTCCCAAATAAGCTTCTATGGCATTAATGGTTTCAACACGAGGTGTAAAGCCTCGACTCTCTAACAGCTTAGATAACAGCTTTATGCTGTCCTCAAGTTGCGCTTTCTCTTTTTCCATCAGGATGAAGCTGCAGGTAAGATACCCACTACCCACTGCCCCTGCATCAACAGCATGCAGAGCCTGATCGGCATCCTGGGTCATCGTCAAAGCATCTTGATCCAAGAACCCCTGCGCATGACTCTGGAAGATTTCTTTGATCAAGCCAGCAAACCCAAAACGCTTTTGGAACCAATAGCGGCGACATTTTTTGAGCTCGCTACCCGCTTTTAAACTGCCCATGAAAATAAAGCGAAGTGAAAAGCGAAAGGCGATAGGTAATTCACTTAAGGCTTGTAACGTCGCCGGGGTACTTTCTAAAGGAAAACTGTTAATGGCGACCACAGCTAGATGTTTCTCACCCACTTGAGGAGCAAAGCCGCCTAAAAAATCTTGGCTGGCTAAATACTGATCTAGGTAAAAAGGCACCTTGGGCGTTTTAATGGCATGCGATAATCCGCTCAAGCAGAAATGACAATGCGTCAGTAACTGATCACTGCTAAGTGGCTTCATGGTTAGAATCTTCGATAAGGCATTTTGGAACTGAGTGCACTTGGTCTTAAAATGAAGTAGCCCTTCTTCTAAGGCAGAGGCGGATTTTTCTCCTGCCATAAAAAAGCGTTGAAATCCACTTTCAACCGGTGCGGGCGGTTTATATGTCAATACAAAGAGGGTTCGACTCTCAAAATGTTTTTTCTGTAAAAAATAATCGTGTCGCTCTTCCTCCAAAAATAAGCTCATGGCATTGGGCAAATGATTGATGGTCGGATCGATATAATCATTTACTGCTTTTCGGATTAAATCACTATGCAACATCCATCCATTTTCTAATTGCATAAAGGTGGCATTGAGTATCTGACGTGCAGCTACTATCCAAGAGGGATCAATCGAATAGCTGTCTTTTCCTTCGACTTCCCAGCCGGCACAAAAGGCACCATCCTTTAACCATAAAATGCCTTCCTCAATCAGCGAAGCATAATTTAATAAATCACCTAACCCTTGTGCTTTGTAACGATAGTCTTTCATAATACTTCACTTAACTGAATTAATATTTGCATCATTATTTTTGCTTTTATTTATAAAACGTTGGACGCTGCAACGATTTGGCGAAGACAGAACTTTGTGCCAAATAAAAATCTCGGTAACGAATATGTCTTAAATAAACTTGTAAGAAATCCGAATCGTATTGCGTAATACGAATTAAAACGCCTTGTCCAATCACCGCAAAAAAAAGGGCAGCTAATACTGTTGTCAAATGGATACCTACTCCAAAAATTAGCAAGATGATCAAGGTCAGGTTAAGCAACACTAAACGTCGATCGGCCCCTGCTAATAAAATAGGTCGCACTAATGCGGGATGAATAGGACAAGGGATGATCTCAATCGTCTCTTTGGAGTGATGGCTAGAATATTCCATCTTAAAATCCACCCACCAATTTCAAGGCAGAACAAATAGAAACTGCCCCGGTAGCGATAGAGCCTCCAAAAATAATTTTGCCGGCCTTTTGGATCATGCTGCCTTGCTCACCTATCGCCCACATCAATCCGCTCATGGCAATGGCAATGATGATTAAGATATGTGCTGTCGTACCGGTTAATGCATTTTGAATGACCAATAAACTGTCATCCCAGGGCATCTGAGTGCTGGCCAATAATCGAGAGGGGAGCAGCAACAATAAAGCACTGAGGGTTTTACGCCAGAAAGCATTAACACGTATGTAACACATAATCGTCATCCTTATAATCCAGTACCTGTAAAACTTCATTCACTCGTCGACCCGATTTGGCATGCGATGTTAAAGACACCACGAACCCTATGCTCTCTACAATCAAACGGGGTGAGCTGGGAATATCGGATGCGAGTGCCATATCATTCACCCTCATTAAGGCACTTCTAGCGGTATTCGCATGTATGGTAGCTAGTCCCCCCTTCGTACCCGTATTCCAGGCTTGAAGAACAGTCGCCATTTCACGACCACGACACTCCCCAATGATTAAACGATCGGGACTGGCGCGAAGCGTCTTGATGAAAAGAGTGTGATGATTGATAAACTCAGCAGTTTTAAGGGGCAAGGTATTCGGTGCTGTACATTTGAGCTCACGAATATCCTCAATCAAGATAAAACGTTGATGAGGATGGCCCAAGGCCACCATTTCATTTAACAGAGCATTGGCAAAGGTGGTTTTACCCGTCCCTGGTCCTCCAGCAATCAATATAGATTCATTGGCATGAATACCGCCTCGTAAGACATCGATTTGATGAGAGGTGATGACATGTTGATGTCGGTAGTCCTCTAAGGTAAAAATTTGTGTGGAAGGTTTTCGAATGGAAAACGCAGGCGCGGTGACGACCGGCGGCAAAAAAGCCACAAATCGATAACCACTTTCCGGTATTTCCGCTTCCAAGAGAGGTGCAGTATGATTGGCAACTAACCCATAATGATCGGCAATACTGCCAATCAGCTCTCGTGACTGCACAGGATCCATAAAGTTACCAGTGTCCTTAAATTCCTCATGCGTTCGTATCCACAATCGGCCATCAGCATTCAGATGAATTTCGATAATTGCTGGATCAGACAGGTAAGTCAACAAATCTGGTCCCAACTCCTGTTGCAGCTTTTCAAAGCGTCGTTGTTGTTTAATGTTATTTCTCATTTTTATTTACCCAGCATAACGATTGATCTGCGCTACCATTTTGCCTTAAGTGCGAAGCGAAAGACTGCGACCGCTGACTTGCTTTTCGTCACTTTCAATTGTTTCTAATAGCAACACCTTCTCACTGGCTTCAGATTTGCACGAGCGACTATTCTTAAATGTAGGAATAAAAGGATTGATGCTCATCAGTTTTTGACGGTCATCAACATTTTCAGTTTCTGATTTCTTGCTAGGTTTACTGGTTAATTCCTCAATTCTCCTTTTAAGAGCAGCATTTTCTTGTTGTAATTGCGCATAAGCCTGTTTTAATTGATTGGCATTGTTCTCAACCTGCGTTTTTTCTTCGCGCAATTTTTGATGAGCCAAAATTAACGCATTGTTTTTGTCTGATAAGAGCGCAATGGTTTTAGTCAAATGTTGGTTCTCCTGCTTAAGGCGACTGATCTCTTGCTGCAAACCTGATACTTCATGGCTTTGAAAACTGACTACTTTTTCAAGTCGTTCCAGCCGTGTCAGAAGGTCAGGATCATTTTTCTTTCCCTGATCGGGTTGGTGACTAGCCATATGCTCACCTAGCTGGGCAATGAGTCCTTTTAAAATATTGCGTTCAGAAAATTGCGCCGCATTAAGAACACCAAGCATCGCATTTTTAAATTTATTCACTTCTAAAAATGGCCATAACGTCATGAGTCCCGTGGAAAGGTTTTCAACATACTGACACAAGGCTTCTCGAATTTCGGTGGGGCCTGATTCCACCATGATTCGGCGAATCTCTCGCACATTCTGTTGACGCTCGGGGGAGAGCTGTCCATGATCTTTGATGAACTGCTCCAAGGCGTTTTGAAGCGCCTCTTTTAACTGATCGATGATGGACATGGCAGGTCTC
>DJAM01000049.1 GCA_002429595.1 Coxiellaceae bacterium UBA6002 | reverse complement strand
GCCTGCGCGGGAATGACAATATTACGGATACCAACAACGACCATCGCGTTGAAGTAGCATTTCACCTTCTTTAGGTCCCCAACTACCTGCCGGATAATTCGGAAAATTTCTTGGTTTAATTGCAGACCACACATCCATAATTGGCTGCACCACATCCCAGCAAGCTTCAGTCATTTTTGCTCGGCTAAACAACATATGCTGTCCGGTAAGACATTCATACAAAATGCTTTCATAACCGGTTTGTGGTTTAACACCAAAATAGTCGCTGTATTTAAAACTCATTTCAACTTGACCAATTTGTAGCGATTGGCAAGGAACTTTAGCGTTAAAACGTAGTGAAATCCCTTCGTCCGGTTGGATAGAAATGCGGAGCAAATTCGGTAAAATTGTTTGACTTCCTCTAAATAAACAGGAAGCATCGGAACGAAATTGAATATTGACTTGTGAAGTATGCGCTTTCATACGTTTCCCGGTTCGTAAATAGAACGGCACATGTAACCAACGCCAATTATTTAAATGCAATTTCATTGCAGCGTACGTTTCAGTCACTGAATCTTTTGGTATGTATTTTTCGGAACGATAGCCTGGTACCTCAATGCCATTTATCACACCTGGACCATATTGGCCGCGGGCAGTTTGTTCCAACACTTCTTCCGGGGTCATGATTTGAATCGATTGGATCACTTTGGTTTTTTCTTCTTGAATGTGATGAATGTTAAAACTAAGCGGTGGTTCCATAGCAATAAAACTTAGTACTTGAAAAAGATGATTTGGAATCATATCGCGTAACGCACCGGTCTCATCGTAAAATCGTCCCCGCGATTCAATGCCGATTGTTTCTGCGACAGTTATTTGTACATTATCGATGTATTGACGATTCCAGATTGGCTCAAAAATATCGTTTGAAAAGCGAAAGGTAAAAATATTCTGCACTGTTTCTTTAGCTAAAAAATGGTCGATTCTAAATATTTGTTTTTCTTTTGCGACACTAAGTAATTGTTGATCCAACTCTCTGGCCGAAGGTGCATCGTGACCAAATGGTTTCTCGACAACCAGTCGGCGAAAGCCGCTGTCTTCATTCAGCAGTCCTGCGTTGTTAAGTCCAAAACTGATAGTACTGAAAAACTGCGGTGGTACCGCCAAGTAAAATATGTAATTTTTACTAGCTTCTGGTTCTAATGTTTTTAGTTTGGCTTTGAGGTTTTTAAAGATTTTTGAATCATTAAAATCACCACCTAGATAATGCACGCGCTCAATAAAATCTAAGCCAAATTTTTGGGCATTGGGATTTGGTACAAATTCTCGAACGTTTTTTGCGAATATTTCACGAAAAGCTTCTGGCGTATATTGCGAGCCTGAAACACCTACTAGGCTAAAATCATTGGGTAATAAACCACTACTGCCTAAATTACAAATTGCGGGGTACAGTAACCTTTTTGCTAGATCTCCAGTAATTCCAAAGATTACTAAGATACAAGGATTCGCGACCTTGCGCTCCAAGCATTGAATGTTACTCTCATTTGGCTCCATTACGATTCCCAAGCTTATTTCAACTATTCTATTATAGTAGAGTGTGCAAATGGTTAAGGAGCAAGATCGTGGCTAGCGAAAACACAAATCATCAATCCGAAATTGGTGTTGTTGGCTTAGGGGTTATGGGTCGTAATATTTTATTGAATATGGCTGATCATGGTTTTATGGTATCAGGCTATGACAATAATGATAATCAAGTTGCTATTTTAAATGCTCAAGCACATAACAACATTAACGCTACTAACGATCTAAAAAAATTCATCGAATCGATTCGTAAACCTCGCGCCATTCTATTTTTGGTACCTGCCGGTGAAGTTGTCGATTTAATTATTAAAGAGCTTCTACCCTACCTTGATCCTAATGACATTCTTATCGATGCGGGAAATTCGTTTTTTAAAGATACATTGCTGCGTGCAGAATTCTTGAGAACAAAAAATATTCACTTCTTAGGCGTTGGTGTCTCAGGAGGAGAATTCGGTGCACGGCATGGACCTAGTATCATGCCAGGCGGACCAAAAGAAGCATATGAGCGAGTTCGTCCTATTTTTGAAGCAATTGCTGCGAAAGTTAATCAAGAACCCTGCGTTACGTATTTAGGTCCTAATCCTTCGGGTCACTATGTGAAAATGGTGCACAATGGGATTGAGTATGGATTAATGCAGCTCATTGCAGAAACGTATGATCTCATGCGACGTGGTTTAAAATTCAATAATGAGCAATTGCACAAAATTTATAATGATTGGAATAAAAGTGAATTAAACAGTTATTTATTAGAAATAACGAGCCGAATCTTTACTAAAAAAGAAAACCTAGACGATTATTTTATTGATGTCATTTCTGATGTTGCTAGACAAAAAGGCACCGGTCTTTGGACAACTCAAAGCGCAATGGAGCTTCAAGTTCCAATCCCAACAATTGATGCTGCTGTTAGCATGCGCGATTTATCCGTTTATAAAACCGAACGCCAAGAGTTACACGATATCTATCCGCGTGTGATTAGCCATTATCAGGGCGACGAAGCGCAGTTTCTCGTCGACCTAAAATTCGGGCTCTATTTAGCGATGATCATGGTTTTTGCTCAAGGAATGTCGTTACTTCAAAAAGCATCACAAACCTATGGCTACGATTTAAATTTAGCGTCAGTAACGAAAATTTGGCGTGGCGGTTGTATCATTCGCGCCGCTTTGTTAGAAGAAATTAAAAAGGCGTTTCAGGATAATCCAAATCTAAAATCAATTCTTACTGATCCTATCTTTTCTGAAATTATCAACAGACATCAAGCCAGTTTTCGACGCGTGATAGGCGTGGCTAGCGAATTAGGCATTGCCACCTCAGCAATGATGGCCTCACTGTCTTATTTTGATGCCTTCCGAAGTGCTTGGCTGCCCACTAGCCTAATACAAGCACAGCGCGATTATTTTGGATCTCATACTTATGAGCGTGTCGATAAATCAGGCTCCTACCACACCCAATGGGAGGAAGAATGAGAACTTATAAGATAGCTGCCTCTCTATTGTCAGCAGATTTTGCTCGCTTAGGAGAAGAATCACAGTCCATATTAGATGCAGGAGCAGATATTCTACATTTCGACGCCATGGACAATCATTTTGTGCCAAATCTTACGATAGGCCCCGTAGTCTGTGCTTCGCTACGCAAATATGAAATTAATGCGAATATTAATGTCCACCTGATGACCAAACCCGTTGACCGGTTAATTGTTGAATTCGCCAAGGCAGGCGCTACTAGTATTGTCTTCCATCCTGAAGCTTCTGATGATGTCGAACATAGTCTAGCTTTAATTCACGCACATGGTTGCCAAGCTGGAATTGCTCTAAACCCGAACGTCACCGCTGACTGTGTGGAAAAATACATAAATCAAATCGATATGGTCTTAGTCATGTCGGTATCCGCAGGCTTTCCCGGCCAAGAATTTATTCCAGATACTTTGCCTAAAATTAGTCAGATCAGAGATTTAATCGACAAATACAAAGGATCAATTAGTCTAGCTGTAGATGGTGGCATAAAAATTTCTAATATTGCGGAAGTGGCACAAGCTGGAGCAGATATATTAGTTATTGGCAGTGCGATTTTTAGTGGGTGTGGGGATTATGCTAAAACAATTGCTCAGTTTCGTGAGCGGTTGGGTGCTGTATTGTCTGTTTGATTCGTGAACGGGAACGTGACCGTGTACGGGAACGAAAAAGAAGGGTGGCACCTCTTAAATCGTTCCCGTACACGGTCCCGTTCCCGTTCACGAATCATATAGACCACATACTGCCTCAGCAAAACGTCGCTAAATAATCAAGAACAACATGAATCTTCTTATTAACCTTACCAAGCTCACTCCCCAACAGCTCCTGACGAGTACGTATATATTCCCCTGCCTGCAAATCCTGAGGACAATGCTCAATCATTCCCTTTAATAGCTCGGGCGTCATCTCCAAATGAAATTGTAAACCATAAACACGATCTTTATATCGTATTGCTTGGCGTGAACAGCCTCTACTTGTAGCTAGCAGCACCGAGTCCTGAGTTAACCCCGGCATATCACCATGCCAATGCATGACATCAAAAGTATCTGAAAAATTTTTAAAGACAGGATCATCGAGGCCGTCTGAGGTTAAACGAATAGGAAAGAGGCCTATCTCTTTGTATTCGCTACGTTCTGTACTTGCCCCTAAGCATTCGCCAATAATTTGCGCACCTAAACAAACACCTAAGACTGGCTTATTTAAGTCAATGATTTTTCTTGTAAAAGTAACTTCTTGCTTCAAGTAAGGATATGAATCAAGATCAGTTGCGCTTTGGGGGCCGCCCATTAAGATGAGTAAGTCGACCTCTTCAGGGTTAGGGAGTTCATCACCCGCATAGGTGTTGCAATAAGATAGCGAGAGCCCTTTTTTCGTTGCCCAGGCTTCGATTTCACCCGGTTTTTCAAAAGGCGCGTGGATAATGGTTTGAATTCGCATCCGTCAAACTTCCTTGTTGGACAGCATTAAATGATTGGACTACCGCAGATTTCGTCAGTATCAGTGTCTTCTCCGCTGTAAGTAACTGCATCCGTCATTGATGCGTTAGATCCTGAAGACGAAGAAGACCCTGTAGAGTGTAAGCGAGGAATAGGCATGGTAAGAGAACCGGGAATACGTTCAGAAGGACGTTTCTCCCAAAATCCGCAATCCATCTGAAATACTGTTCCGGGAACATTAGAATTAGTTTTTCGTAGAATTTCAGCAGCTTCTGCACTTTGCATTTTTATTTTATTTAGCAGTTTAATCCCATATTCAGGATCTGCATTGAAATCCGCTTTGTTGATAAAGGGAGCAAATTCCTTATTATCAACTCTAATTCGTGGAATAGGCTTGTCGCTAAAAAACTCTAGGCCATCCAAATAAATCTTACCCAATAATAAAGTAGCGTCGCTTGAACCGAGGCTATCTGCCAATTGAAGCCATTTTAAACCTTGTCTAAACATCTTTTCCATGTCAGGCTGTTGATCTTCTAAGGCCAGTATGTCATCAGGCTCCTCTTGTTGTGATTCTAAAAGCCCACTAAAGTAAATCGCACTCATCAAATAGGCGGATCTAGCAGAATCTCTCTGTGGTGGCTGTGCTTCAGCTATTTCTTTTAGTAATGTTAAAGCATGTGCAGGTTTTTCATTCATACAAAATTGCTTCGCTTTTTCATACCCCGACTGCATAACTATCCCCTGGCAAATATTTTTAGATACGCCTTTTTAAAGGAAAGAAATGCTTTTGTCAAATTATCATGAATAAAAAAGTAAACAAATAAAAATATGGTTATAAGTTATTGAAAAATCTAATTTTTTATTCGAGTGATAAAGTAATGAACCCTGGCTAGAGTCTCTTGCCAGGAAGGTAAACTTTGGTAGGCAGCTAAGGAAGAGTGGCTCATATTAAGCAGTAAGCTTTTATCTTTGATTAATTTTTGAATGATAGACCTTAGCATCTTTGAATCTCCTGGCGCTATTAGAAAGCCATTAATCGAATCGCTGATGATTTCATTTGCTCCACCCATTGTGCTAGCAATCACAGGCAGACCCGCGCCCATTGCTTCGGCATAGACAATGCCAAAACTCTCATAATAAGAAGGAACGACTAATAAATGATGCGTAGCAAGCAATGATTGCAATCGTTCAGTCAATAAGGTGCCAAGAATTTGGACGTTATCGGCCAGCTTTAGGCAATTGATCTTTTCGATTATTTTTTTAGAGTATTTAACGTCAAAATCCAGACTACCAATAATAGACAACTGCCAAAAGTGTCCAGGGATTGGGGCTAACGCTTCAAGTAAAACATGCAGTCCTTTATTGGAAGTCAAATTGCCGATAAAGATAATCATCAAGGTTTTGGTAAAGCATCGTGCTTCAATTGCTTCGCGGTTGACCTCATGACGCATCCGATCTTTGCCAGGATAGGCAATCAAATAGCTACGCGGCTCACCCACGAGAGTAACAACAGAATTTTTGGTTGCAGTACTGTTAAAGATAAACGCAGTAATATTCTTCAGATAAGCTTGTTCCAATCTTTTGAGTAGCCATTTTTTGGGAGAAAAAATGATGGTATTTGATTGGATTAGGTGAACGATACTAATGATTGGATAGCCTAATTTTTTCATTTTTTTGTTTAGGCGTAGTAATGAAGCAAAATTCATTGCATCCTGCAAAACAACATCAGGATTGAATTTACAAATCTCCGTTAGAAATTTATCAGAGAAATTATTTTTAATTAAGTGGAAAATATTTCTCTTTGACTGTGAAAAAATTTTTACTTCAATATTCTGGCGCTGTAAAAACTCAACCAACTTAGCATCGTAAATATAACCCCCCGTCACAGTTTCAATTGAGCCATAAATGATAAAAGCTATTTTCATTTGTTAATTTCTCGGTAAGATGCTCGAGCTTGTTCATCCTCCCAAAGCCTTACCGTCACATTGCAGCCTTGCGGCATTTTGTAATGATGATTAAATTTTTGCCATAAAATTTTTGAAAATAGCTCTAAGCTAGGATTTTGGTCTTCAAACTCAGGAAGATCATTTAGAGTTTGATCATTGTACTGTGCGACTAATTTGTCCAAATGGTGACGAACTTCAACGATATCAATTAGATAATTGTGTTGATCAAGCAAAGGACTTTCAATTTCTAGTTCAACGCTATAATGATGTGAATGTTTGAGGTTCTCTGCACCATAATCCTTGCCTATTAAAAAGTGTTGCGCGATAAAATTTGATCTTAACATTAAGGTATGCATGGTTAACCCTCGTAGGTAAGCGTCACAAATAAAGAATCTTGTGGCGCAGTAGCAAGTAAATGATAAGCTTTGTCTGCTTCAGTAATATGAAATTGATGGGAAACAAATCGAGTCGGTTTAATTTTCTCTAGCATGTCAAATGCAACGTCGAATCGCCGGTCTTTCGTCCATCGACCCTGAAGCTTAGAGGCCAAAGAGCTTACTTGGCTGGCAATGATTTTGATTCTATTGCGATGAAACTTGCCACCGAGGTTGATCTGGCAAGGTTTTTTACCATACCAAGAGCCAAGCACAATACGTCCTTCATAACCCACTAAAGAAATTGCAGAGTTTAAAGCTTCCGGGTTACCTGTTAACTCATAAACTAAATCAATGTCACGATGTTTCAAATGCTGTAATTGGTTTTCCAGCCGCGACTGCAAATCCGGCTGATTGTCAAAAGCAAGGTTAGCCCCGACTTCAAGTCCCAAATGACGTCTATTTTGTAACAGATCGACACCAATCAATGCTGATAGCGGAAATTGTTGCAACAAGGCTGTCGTTAAGAGACCAACAACACCAAGGCCTAAAACCACAACGTTTTCACCTAGGAGTGGCGAGCCGTCTAATAACAGATTAATAGCCGTTTCCATATTTGGAATAAATAGTGCATCTTGATCAGAAAGATGGTCTGGCAACAAAACCAGCTGCTCTTCTTTGGCGCAGAAATAACTTTCATGAGGATTAAATACAAAAACGGACTTATCTCTTAGATAGTTTAGATGACTATTGCCAACATCAACTATTTTTCCGACAGAAGAGTAACCGTACTTGAAAGGATAAGTAATTTTATGTTGCAGTGATGATATTGTGTCATCCAAAGAAAGGTCTTCCGGTATAAGTCCTTTGTAGCACAGCATTTCGGTGCCCGCACTAATGCCTGAAACAACGTTTTTGACCAACACCTCGTTCTGCTCCGGAGTTGGGATTGGCTCCTCCACGACTTGAACTGCATGAGGCTTTGTAAAGTACAAAACGTAATTTTTCACGCTGCTTTCCTTTCAACATCTCCCATGATGATGATATCTGTGCCAAGCTTGTATTGAAGTATATTTTTTAACTTAGGAAATCCGCTATTGTTGGTCATTTCTTTTGCTAAAACCGAAATACCACCGACAAAAATTGGCGCCAAAGTGATGATGACTTTGTCGGCGCAATTTTCTTTAACAAAACTTGTAATAATTTCTCTGCCCCCTTCAACCATCACTGTCATCATGTTAAGTTCATATAATTTTTTTAAAGCGCACTTGAGATCAACTTGTCCGCTCTTAGTCGCAGGGATCACAATAATTTTGACATTTGCCAGGCTTAATTCTTCGCGCTTAACTGGATCGGCATTTTCAGTCGTGAAGATAATTGGCGGACGAGAATTTTTTAAGACTCTGGCTGCGATTGGAATTCGAAGCTTACTATCCATGATAATAACTTGTGGATTTTTGCCTTGAAAGTGTCTGACGGTAAGCAGGGGATCATCTTTTATAATTGTTCCCACGCCAACTAAAATAGCATCATTTTGTGAGCGCAACTTATGAGTCATCACCAAAGATTCTTTTGAGCTTAACAGTAAGCGTTCTTTCTGATGCAACGAAATTGAACCATCTAAACTTTGAGCATAAGCTAAGGTAACAATCGTTTTAGAATGGTTAGTATTTGAACAACATTTGTCATTCAATTCTTGTAATTCGCTCTCTTCAAAAAAGTGTTTCATTCTTTGAGTCTTAGTAAGCAAGTAGAAAGCATTATGTGCATGAATCGAGCCTTTGATCGGAACCCTAGCAGTAATATTCAACGCATAACTACTTAAGGCTTCAATTTTTTTAGGATTGTTAGTAAGAACTCGAATGGATTTCACTTGCAACAGCTTTAGCATCAATGCCGCAATTTCATAAGAACGTTCATCTTCCTTGTGACCTAAAGCAAGATTGGCATCAACTGTATCTTTGCCATTATCCTGCAGGTTATAGGTGCGCAACTTTTCAACCAAACCAATACCCCTACCCTCCTGCCTCAAATAAATGATAATACCGCGACCCTCAATTGCGATTTGACCCATACTCATTTGCAGCTGTTCACCACAATCGCAACGTAGCGAGCCCAAAATATCACCCGTCAAGCATTCTGAATGGACCCTAACCAAAATATCTTCCGCAAACTGGGCATCTCCATAAGTAAGCATCAAATGCTCTTTATTATCTTGATTAGTAGTAAACAGAGTTAATTCAAAAGAACCATACTTAGAAGGAATTAATGCAGAAGCGCGCTTTACTATTTTAAGTTGCTGTTCCATATTAGTCCTTGATAGCCAACAGTTATTATTTTTTTATATTTTGTTAACTATAGTTCATTCTTATGATGTGATATGAAGAGCACTCATTGTCTTAATGTGCTAAAGACAATGAGTGCAGATTTTATAAATTAGGTAGTCAATAAAGCAGGGATATAAGATTTAGCAATTTCTTCAACATGGGCACCAATTGTTTGTGGCCCTTTGTCAAAGAGGCGATTTTTGTCTGGATTAATAATATCTCTCGCATTGAAAAAGTCGAACATTGATGAATCCCCCAAGGTGTATTGACTAAGCTTTCGAGGGTTATATTGATCAGCACGGCTTGGAGGTCGAAATCTACCTTCCGCCATACCACCTACAGCAATTACAGAGGCAATTTTAGGGTCTGTTACTAAACTTGGAGTTTCTTCTAACTCAGGTGTCCCCTCTATCCCGACATCCGCTAAAGCTTTGCTATATCGATTATTTGATTTGAAAAGGTCAGTAAATTTTTTATAGCTAGTGCGACCAGTTAACTGAACCAAACCTTGACCTTTATAGGCCTCACCATCTCCTTGACAACAATTTCCTAGATCAGTAGATTTTTCCACTCTGGTGAGAAGCCAATCTATAAATAACACTTTAAGCTGTAATGTGTAAAATTTAATTACATTATCATCGGCCTGTTCAACCTTAATTGAAGGAATTATGCTTAAGATAGGCGCCACATAAGATTGGGTCGTTTTGAAATCATGAGGCATTAAGCGATTAATTTTACCTTTAATGAAGTTTTTAATAAGCGTCTCATATTGCTTAGCATTTAGTGCAGCAAGGTAGACATTTAAGAAGCCATCATCGACGCTAGCAAGTGCCTCATCTGCTTGGTCATGCAATGATCCCAAAAATGTCACCAGTTGGTCATTGTCATCGAAATTTAACTGGTTGTGTTTAAAATTTTTATAAAGATACCTAATATTCTCGATTAGATTTAGTTCAGAATCTTTCAATTTAGAATAAAGGGAGCTACCGCTTTTGATTGGCTTGTTATCAGCAATCGAATCCGTATTTTGAAATACGGGTTCATAAAAATGTAACAAATATCCATCGTCTTCTTTCATTGTTTTGCCAAATCTTGCTTCGTGGCTGACTGTAGCAAGGATATAAGCAATCTGGTTGACGTCATTGACATTAAACAATAAGCAAGTTTTAAACAAACTGATGATTATTTCTCTAATTTGGTCAAGATCATCATTGTATTTTTTAGCAATATTTGTAATGGCATTAACGGCATTGTCTGTAGGAGATCTTAAACAAAACGGGGGAAGAACTTTCGGTTTGTCCGTTTCTTTTGATTCCGATAATAGCCCAATTCCGGATTCTGTAAAAAATGAAATAACTCTCGAAGCATCCAATGCTTTTCCTTCTGCAAGATCCATTCCTCTCATTGATCCAACAATTTTGTCTTCCATAGCCACTCCTTTTGATAAAAAATAATGTTTACAGTAACAAATACTTTGCAAAAGAATAGAAACAAAAAATTTTTTTAAAAAGCAAAAAAAATAATAGCAACACAAAAACGACAATGTGTATAATAACACTCAAATCAATCTGATTAAAAATACAAAATTATCAGTTCAACAATTTTTTCTTGTCACCATATCAAATAACGTTTCATATTTTATTAATTAACTTAACTCAAATGGTTTTGCTATTAATAATTGTTCTAAAGAATAAAGGAGTTGTTTATGAGTCAGGAAAGTAACGAGCAAGGATCCAATATCTTAAGTAACAACATACCAGGCATGCATACACCTGAAAGTAAGATTGCCTCACACTTAACCCTCGCGCCTCCTGCTAAGAGTCAGAGTCATATTGAATTCAACGAAGTTTTCAAGGTAACAGCTGGCAAAAATTTTAATATTCTTTACAGAACCATTGGCCAGGCGAATACCTCTGCAAGAGATAATTCATTGAGTAAATTTACGACCGATAATTACTCAAAACAAATTACTATTATAGATCGAAGACCTTTACGCTGGTACGAGAGATTACGAAATTTTAACAGGGATATTGCAGAATTAGAGAAACGTCGCAAAGTAGCAGCCGATGATCTCAAATCGATTTCAGATCTCATTGCAACTTTTAAACCAGCTGACAGAATTGGTTCCAAGAAAACAGATTACTCAGCTGCAGCGCAACAATACAATGAAACTTGGCGAAAAATAAAAAATTTAGACAAATTGCTAAGTAGTCTTAGCAATGCAAAACGTCAAATAGTCTACGAAATTTCAGCGGCTGGTTATATATTGACTGAAAAAGATGGAGCAAATACTATTTCGAAGCCAATTACACCCACTGATGCTGCTCCGCCTCTCGATTTGACTACCATTAAATCCCTTACAAATGAGGTTTGGTTAGAAGTTAGTACTAAATTAGAGAATGCTCTATTTAAAGATAACAATAAGTTACTCACCAATCCTGGAAAAATAAAAGATTTTTACCAAGGTAAAACCGACCTTACAGATGTTCAAAGTAACCTTGCGATACTAAATCAGCTTGCAAAACTACAAACAAATATTGATACGCTTAATAAGCAAATTGCAGAGACGCGAGCAGATGGAGACGCTGTCATTACCAAACTGAATGATAATTGCAAAAAACTTGTGGCAGGTTGGCAGGCCGAATATGATAAGCGCAATTACATTTATCAAACGGCCAAAGCCTCAGTCAAGCAAAGATATCCCAATCTTGCCGAAAATACTGCAGAGTTTCTCTTTTGGATGAGAATTGCGATTTATTCATTAGGATGGACGACTGCATCATTAGAAGTGCTTGTCCAACAAATGGAGATGTATATCAATGCTATTCTGAAAACAACCAAAGATAGCAACGATGCTGTGGCAGCAAATCAAGCTTCTATTAAAACCAAAATTGACCAATTCACTTCACAATTAACGTTAGCACAAGCTGATTTGGCCAATTTTCAAAGCAATATGGACAATTTTTTATTGGAACAACGCATTAATTTCTTGCTCCATTGGAACAACCCTGAAAATTATGACACCCAAAAAACTTTAGTTACTATCCCAGAGAGCGATCCGTTACAGGTTTTTTATAATGATCTAAATCAAAAAAATGCCGGCAAATTTCCGACTAAAGTACATAATTTTACTTTCGACGGCGATGGTTATTATGATCAGGATAGCCGCAAGCTTGAAGAATTTATGAAAATGGCTAACCTCGGCTCCAGAATGATCATCTTACCCTGCGTCGATCAAAATGGGCAAATTTCCACCGAACTATTACGAATTATACAAGGGCCCCGCAGACCTGGCCCAAAACATAAATTAGAAATGCCAGATATGAAGATTGTTGAAACTCATGACCTAAGTGTTTCATGGGAACGTTATGCCCTTAGCAGTCTTGGTAATGTAGTAAATTTAGCACCTGGTGAAAAAAAACAAATCATCGTAAAGACCCAAACCAGTATTACCCGAGCTGTTGATCAATCCAGCAACAGCAGCTCCGAGGTGCAAAGCAATATCACTTCATCATTTGAAAATAACTTATCCAACGAATTATCTACCGCTTACAATAAAAGTTTCTCGGACAATAATGCCGCAGCATACAAACAAGATGCAAGCAACTCTAATAAATCCTCAGTACAAACTGACAAAAGTAGCAGTGACTCTACGTCCGCAAGCGCAAACGCAAATGCTTCGTTTCTAGACGGTGCTTTTTCCGCGAGTGGTGAAGCTTCTACATCTTCTACCGATTCTAAAAAATCATCACAAGCTCAAAGTATGGAAGCAGCTATCGCAGTAAGTCAAAGTAGGAATGTTCAAACCCTATCAAGCACTAGCCGAGAAGTAAGCGCTAAAAACACATCAAATAGAATACGGAAAGTAGCAACGGAGACCTCCACCAATAATAAAGTTGAAGTGACCGCTTCAAGTTCCGAACAATTTGAGACCAATACTGAAAATAAAGAAGTTAAAACACTACATAATCCCAATGAAGGCTGCTCTATTAATTACAACCTTTTTCAATTACAAAATATTTATGATGTTCAAATTACATTAAAAGATGTAAAGCTAGTTATTAATACCGGTCGCGAGATCGTGGAAGGAAGTGGTATCTTCGAACTTAAAACTTTCGAATTAGAAAGCTTTGGCAAGATTTTTAAGAGTACAGCCAAAAGCGACGCTGATGTTTTATTGTGTGCATTCATAGCGCGTAAAATAATCAAAAATTATACAGATGTTATGGCAGATCCTGCTGCTAATGAAGGAATATTAAGACTCAAAGCAAAATCAGGACAAAACATTCAACTCCTGATGTCTCAACTAGCTCTGATCACTAAAAAACTCAACTTAAGTCATCTTCTCCAAAAAGACAATTCAAATGAAGACCCAACAAATACTCTTCTAAAGAATAAACTTATTGAGCTACGCGCCCAACTCGAACTTCTTCAAGCATTTGACTTTGAATTAGAAGATAAACACCTTATCCTTAATTCTAAGCATGTTGTCAATGCGCCCGGTTATCATATGGATTCACAGCGTGGCTTAATGCCCGTAATTGAAGATTATCTTAAAGATCGACGGGAACTAGCGTTGCAAGAACGTGCAAACCTTAATGACCTCCTTGCTGCAGAAGCAGAAAAAATTCGCGGTAGCGCTGGCAAACCACCCGCTCCTCCAGCAGCAAATGAGGCCTTGAAAAATTTTGCATTCCTCCCAGCACCTAAACCACTGACGCCAATACCCACATCTAAACCGGATGACAAACCTGCAACAGCACCGGGGATGTGAGCAATCATTGTCGTATAGATACAAAGACAAAAATTTTTCAAAACGTGTATAATAGCTTACCCCAAACTAAATAATAAAAAGGTAAGCTTGATGCAGGATGCAGCTCTTTCTACGTATGACCACGAAACAGATTTCAATAATTTGATATTGATTCAATTTGGCTTGCTTGCTGAATTTCCTGAATTAAAGTCCGCATCACGAAATGAGATGGCAAGTAAAGCAGTACAAGTTTATAAAAGTTTGGGGCGTTCGACTCTAAGGCGTTATGTTGAATTAATTTTAAAATATCATTCGATCAATAATCTTGGCGAGCTTTTCAAGCGCCATCCAATCTGCCTATTTATGAACGCCTCAATAGAATATTTGTGGTTTCATGTCTATGGTACAAGTGACTTTGGATTAGTATTAGCTTTGGCTTCAGGGTACCAAGCAGCTTTGAAATCTGATCTTTTTTCTGGACGTCATGTCTCGCCACTACATTTAGCTGCACGTGATAGCCCACCCATGGTAGTTGATATATTTTTGCAGATGGGATTGCGTTTTGATATTGCTGACCACAGTGGAAGATCAATCTTGCATTATGCACTGAAGAATTTACCTGTTCTTGAGTATTTAGAATCTACTGGTATTTTATCTCGCCTTCTGCCGCACTGCAAAAATCTTCGACCTAATGAAGTTATGGCGTTACTTCCTAAAAAGCCACCTAAACAAACGGTTGTGTTTGACCTTGATGGTACACTTGTACTTGAAATAACTGATAACGACGATTTCTTTAACATTTTTAAAAAGAAAGGCCTCACAGTTTATGCAGGAGGATGTCATTACATCATTTTACCAGGTGCGTTGGAACTGATTCGTCTCATGGCTGATAAACCAGAGGTTGAATTGGCATTTTACACTCATGGTGTAGGTAGAAGAAATCCTGAGCTTGTTTTAAAACTATTTCAAATGGCCTTAGGAGAACTAAAAGGAAAGGTTGCATTTAATAAATGTCGTATTTTATCAAGAAACGATTGCATTCCACATTTACCATTTCTAGAAGAGCATCGCGCTGAATTTGGTGTTGTTGGACAGGATTATACTAAAAATCTCCTGCTAGTGAGAAATACAGTCGGTGATATTATTATCGTAGAAGACCGACGCAAAAGCGCTTTTCCAAGGCAGGAAGCAAATTTACTTTTCCTTCGGCTCAGCGCCAAAAGAGAAAAATGTCTACAAGCCTTTAGAAATATTCGCCAACAACACAAAAACAAAACAGAAAGTAATCCACGTGATTTTTTTTACGTAAACCAATTGTATTACGCAACAGCGATGATCGATCGAGCATTTACTACGATGCAAAGACAGAAAGTTAATTTTAGGCAGGCTCTACTATCAGTCCAATATCAAAAAAAAGGCGATCAATTCGTATTGCAAAAGCATTTATCTAAAGACAAGGCGGTCTATGTGGAAGGAAGAAATCTATTAAGGAAAGTTCATCCAAACTTATGTTTTTTTTCAAAAAAAAATTATCATAAGTATTTTCGACTGGAGAGTGAATTTATTAAAGCGAACCAGCAAGTACCTCTCCCAGACATTGTGACACCGACACTAGTTAAAGTTACATCCTAATCTACAATAAATTGTTGACTGATATTAGGCGACATAAGATTTTGTGGCATAAAATTTAGGTGGCCTAAACTCATTCCTGTTTCTATGAGATAAGATTTAGTATGGCAGTTCATTTTTATTTTTAATTGCTCTAAGTAATACTCAATAGAAAATTGTTGATTTTCCAGCTGGTAGTACAATTTGCTGTCAGTTCTTAATAAGTATCTAGAAAGATCAATCAAATTACTTTGGGTTACATCCATCACAAAACAACTAATAGCATAAGCTATAATTATTTATAGTCGCATGACAGCAGATGATAACGAACCAACAGCTTCTTCTAATGCTGCCGATTCTTCGGCTACACGTCGAGTAATATTTTGGGCGAGCCCTGCTGTTTCAGGGAGCTTATGCACTTTAACTTGGTCAGAAGTTAATTCATGTGCTGTTTGGCCTGTTGAATTCGCTTTTTGTTCCTTGGGCAGCCGTCCTTCAATTGCACTTTCAATGCGAGCCACACGTTGTAGATCTGCCTGAACTTGAGCTTGTAAGGCCTCAACGGCCCCCAACAGTTCTAAGTCCGTATAGTTTTCTTTTTGAACCCTT
Source organism: Coxiellaceae bacterium UBA6002 (assembly GCA_002429595.1). GTDB lineage: Bacteria > Pseudomonadota > Gammaproteobacteria > UBA6002 > UBA6002 > UBA6002. Next base: position 9,449 of record DJAM01000049.1, on the reverse strand, counting down.
ATTTGTAATTGACCACATTCACGGTTTAACTGTAACGATTGTTGATACGACACAATACATTTATAGATAATTATTGCTGTACCAATCCCTAATGCGCTTAATAACAAAATCAAAATTATAGTCATGTTACCTTTCTCACTGTTTAATATTAAATTGGGTAGGATCAGACTGATGTTCAGCTTTTGCACCTTCGCGTCTGGTTGATAAAAAATCAACACGATTGGGATTGTTACTGAAATTCGTTCCTGCATTCGTATTTGAAGAATCATTGAACGTGCCTTCTTCAAATTCACGTTCTAGTTCGGCTATTCGATTTCGTAATGTAGAGTTCTCTTCTGTTTGTGAATCTAAATTATTTTTTAATTCAGTATTTCGACCTTTATAACGACCTAGCTGAGCTTCAGTTGTCTCTATTCTGGTACGCAATGCGTTGGCAGCGGCTGTTAATCTAGCGAGATTGTCTTCCAACTGTGTTCTGGTTCTATCTCCGGCGTCTACCTGCGTTCTAAGATCTCGAACTTGATGTTCCTTTGTTTTATTATCATGGCGCTGCTTTAGGTTATAAGCAACCGATCCAGCCAGTAAGACACCAAGACCAATAAGTAATGCTGTTAACATTGTTTTCTCCTTCACAATTTCATTTGATTTGATAATATTGCTTCATTGTGTTCTTGCTGTTTCATCAGCTCTAGCGCTCTTTCTTCAAGCTCTACGCATTGTTCATCTGCATTTCCACTATGAAAACCGATTGTTTTAATCGCCTTAACAGCCACTGCCTGTTCTTCCTTAGCTTGATCTAACGCTTTAATATTTTTTTCTTGAGCCCCTACACGATCTTCAAGTTTTACCAACTGATCAACCAAGGCGCCTAGCTGTTTACCAAGCGCCGCTTTATCGTCTTTTTGCTTCTGTAATTCGTTTTCTGCTAAAGCAATTTCACGATCTAACTGACTTGATTTAGTTGTTTCTCTGTAGAATGAAAACGCTAATCCTGTCAGGACAGTTGCTCCTGCTGCGCTTAGCACAACTAATCGATTCCATCTTTCTTGCATATATACCTCCAAATTAGTTTGATGTTAGTTAACTGTGGGTTGTAGTGTTGAGTCTGCTCCAGCTGATTTATTGTCGGCTGGGGTGCCATGAAAAAAGCTATTAGGATTTTTGGAAGCTGAATCAGTACCGTTCTTCCACCGGATAACTTCATCGCCAAGAATCTTGTCATAGCCACTAAAGAATTGGAGTGCTTTAGCAGCACCGTAAGCTTCAATTATGGTGGTCCGCTCAAAATCTTCAGGATCTAGACCTAACTTAATAATCGTTTCGATATCTTTTGGGTAACCGTATTTTTTGACGAGCTCTGAACTGAAATCGTTGTAATTATTTTCCTCAATTCGGTCGGTAAAGGGTTCTGTTGCAGAGGCAGCAATATCCATTGGGATTTTTACAAACCATCTCATAAAGCTATTTGGAACAGCGATTGCAGTGTAAATAAGTGCATCGATAGCCGGTGTTTGACTGCCGTTTTCTTTTGCATAGTTATAGTTCTGAGCAAAATTTAATCCCTGCCCCAATCCTTCAAAAATTTTAGCGACCCCAGGTGCTCCTGCGTGTTCGATCATGACAGCTGCTTCTTCGTATGCTATTTCCAAAACTTTAAAGCCACTTTCAATCGCTATATCTTGAATTCTATGACGATGTGCTTCGGAATGAGCGGAAGGCGTGGAATTGTTCACTGCAGGACTCACTTCCGGCATAGCAGCTTCAACACTAGGCGCTCCAATTGAATGAGCTGCGACTGAAGCACTGCTCAAGTCTTGCTGAACTTCTGCGCCAATTTTATCGCTAATTGGTTCTGCTTCAGCTTGTGGAATGACAGCCGCAACACTGCCTTGCGCATCTAACACAGGAGCTGGATCTTCAGCTTTTATCGCCTGTTGTGGTTGTTCTACAGGCGGTAGATTTACTGGTCGAAGTTTATCAAGTAAAACAGTCGCACCTGCGACTGGAAGATCTAAATTTAAAGTACGATGTTTCTCTTTTTCAACCTCATATCCATTTGAGTTTTGGGTATTAAGATTACCGCTGACATTCACCGCACCTAATGCCGTTCCTTGTTCGCCATAAATAGTGGCTCTTTGCACTGCAATTTTATCGGCCTTAGCTTTCATCACATTGACAGTTGCTAGTGGGTCACTTTGATTTTGATTGCCATTTCGTGCAGGTGCGATCGCATCCGCGACATCATTGACGTTGCCACTTATTCCAAATGATCGTTCTTTATGAACATCTTTTAGTTCTTTGGCCTCAATAGCATCGCTACTATAGTTATTGACACCATCGCTGGTAATTTTGGCGCTGACCAAAGTCGTTTTATCGACGTGAAATTTGCGTGGTTCATCTTGGTTGATGCCATTGCGAACGTGAATGTCCGTTGCCTGACCAATTTGTGCATAGGAACTTTTAGATTCACTGTAGGATCCAGCACCATTAGAATCGAAAGCAACGCTCTGCTGTTTTGCGTGCATAGTATCTTGTCGAGAACTTAAATTAAGCTGACCTGCCTTTCCTGCAATATCTCCAGTATCAATATTTGCAGCAGCAATATTGGCGACATCAACGTCAAGCCTAAAAGTACCACCAACATGCGCTTGGGCATTTTGATGGTGAGTGGCATGCATCGCTGAACTTTGATGACTACCGCTGACATGATTAACTCCACCCGCGCCAACCCCAACAGTTATTTTATCGTGTCGGTCTTTTTGGCTAGTGTGCAGTTCATGACCTTCATAAGTAAATTGTTTTGCCGCAATACTTAGATCACCGGCAACATCAATATCGACACCTTGGATCTCGCAATTATTACCAGCTACAATTGTCAGACTATTTCTTTGAATACCTCCTGGACCAACTTCTTGGGTATGAGTTCTGCTATCGCTTTGACTCCAACTAAAATCAACTGATGCGGCTGCTGGGGTAATGCCTAATTGCGAAGTTGCAAAGCTGAACAGCCCATTTCGTTGGGCATTTAGAAGATTTTGATAGCTGTTATAACCTGAAACTGCCGTATTCCAGCTATTATTGAAAAATTCTTGACTGTCTGAGTCAATTAGTGCATTAATTTTTTGAAAGGTTGGGTCAATTTGATTTAACGTGTCTTTAACGTTTCCTGTTGTCGCTGCTTTCAAATTTTCATAAAGAGGTACGGAGACGCCAAAGCTTTTGTGTTTTTCATGCACATGATGATTTAAAACCCGTGTTGAAATTTTAACATCACCCTTTGGAGCATAAATATAGAGATCTCCTTTGCCGCCTGCTACCAAGCCTTGGCAGATCACGTTGCCTTCTTTGGAATTTAAAATAGAGACACCATGGTCATAAATTAGAGTTGGAACAGCCTGCTCATGACGTTCTTTTTTCGAAGATGAAGATAAGCCCCACATTGAAGAAGATTTTTTAGTGGTCTTATCTTCATATTTGACATCATACAGTTGGATGTCATCTCGCGCATAAGCTTTGGTTCCCTTTTCAGACACAAATTGTGCCGCTTCGCCATACAACATTCCTTCGTCAACAATAATAATATTCTCACCTGTTTTGGAAATTATCGCAGCGGTACCAATATTAGTTGCAGTTTTCTCTATTACCTTTTTGGTGCCGTGCCATTTACGATGTTTTTTGTGCTCGGAAACATAAGTGTAGTGTTGAGTGATAATTTCCACACCTTGCTTAGCGTGTAAAAAATTACTACCCTCGCTAATAAACGTTGAGCCTTGATTGTAAATAGTGCCAGAAGCTTCTAAGTGCAGCCCAATACCATTATGATTTTGTCCCGCACCACCACTCATTATGGCTGGATCAAAAGTCTTGATAGTGTCATGCTTACCTTTGGTTTCGATTACATTGCAGCGATTTATAATATCCTGCTTAGCAACTCCTTGTAGATATTCAGTTGCCTTGATGACACCACCATGGTTTTCAATATTGGATTTTATTGCAGTAAGGTAAACTTCTCTTCCTAAAATAGTACCGCCAGTACCACGTGCCGCACTTGCGCTCGCGTCTAGGTCATTAAGTAGTGGATCTTGTGGCTCGTATTTAACACCATATTTTTTACAAAGCTTCGCTAATGCTTCATCTTCGGCTTTTTTCTGATCGCTATACTTAAGCGCTTCAGCTGAAAGATTACGAATTCGAGCCGCTTCACAGGCAACTACATCACCTGAAATATTGCCAGCTACATTGTCATAATTGCCTTGTGCTTTTAGACCGACAATGCCAGTCGCTTTAATATTCTTCGTGGTATACAAATCACGATGTGAGTCGGCGTAAACATTTTGTCCAGTTAAGTTTGAATATAATCGAACGTCACCATCGGTTGATTTGAATCGCAGCGTTCCGCTAGTTTTATAATCAGTGCTGACTTGTACTGATCGTCCAGTGAGATCTAAACCGCATTCTCTATTAATAGGTCTTGAAAGATTAATATCTTGATCCACTTCTAAGCCAAGACTCTCAGTGACGATGAAGTTACTGTATTTATTGCGACGCTCAATAAAATCATTTACTCCAGGTAATTGGTCAACTTTAACTTTAACGTTATCAGCATTTACACTCCCTTGAGACAAGCTCGCCTGTTTTGCGGTGATCTCTAGGAGGCTCGGTTGTCCTTCTTTACGAACAGTAGTTTCACTACCAAAACCAAGTTCAACACGCGAAGCCGCTTGCATTCCCAAGTAACCTGAATACCTAACGGTGCCATTTTGTTGAATGTCGTCTGCAGTCACTAAGACATCAGTTAGTACTGCCAGGCCATCGTGCTTAACCGTTCCTGCAGATTCGAAATGGGATTTTTCCGCAGTTGTCATACCAGCTAATAATGTTCGTTGTCCTGATGTCACGTGGCTGTTTTTGTAGACCCCTTCTGCCTGATCATCTTGTGCAAATTTAGCTTTAGCATTCAACTCAGATGAATCAACAGCAAGCTTACCGGCATTGGTAATATTGTTGGCATCCACTAAGCTCTCTTTTACCTCAGCTTCTGCTAAATTAGTTATGTCGTGAGTAATTTCAGCTTTCACTTGGCTCATTTTCAGACGGCCATCATTGGTTAAATTGTTGGCACTGACATGACTTTGCTCAAAGTCAGCCTGGCCATGAACAGCAATGTGCTCCTCAGCCTTGACCGAGGCTTGATTCGTCTTCAAATCACCCTGAACTCTAATATTTTTTGCTTCGAGCGCCGATTGTTCAGCCTTAACATTAGCACTGCGTGCAACTGTAAGATCATTGTCACTTTTGAGTGCCGTTCCCTTTAGATCAACGGCACCGTCTAATGTGACATGTTGAGCATGGACTTGGGTGCCGACTGTTGTTTTGCTGGCCGTGCCATCTTCTGCAACTGAGGAAACTTCAGCGCTTCTGGTAACGAAACTCCCTGCTGTTTGTAATTGATCTGCAGTTAATTGAGAGCCAGAAAAATGACTATTACCTTGATAGGTAGAATTTTTACCATCCAAGGTAGACAAAGTCGCATTTAAATTTGAACCAGTTGCAAAATTTAACCCACTGTCAGCTTTAATATAGGATTGATCGAAGCTACTCTCACTTCCTGCCGCCGCATTAAAATTGTCAGTTTTGATATAAACCTTGTTAGTTTTGAGACGACCTGAATCAGCAACAGTAATATCTTCTTTATTCTCGACATAAAAATTATTAGCTGTTAGTTCGCCACCTAATCTAATGTTATTGGTGGATAACATTCCACCTCCAACATTGAGTTGCGCATTCCTCATAATATCTAATTCAGCGATGCGTCCTTGCAGATTATCAAAGTCAGCACGGCCTTGTGCTTTAAAGTGATCTGCAAAAATAGTTGCATTAGCACTGTACAGCAAACCTTGTTGTTTTAGATCGATATGCTGATAATTTAAGAAGAGACTGCTATTACCAAAAACGCTTCCTTCTTGATCTAATCTCACGCCGGTCATGGTCACTCGATCTGCACCTATGAAGCCAGAGTTGTGACCATAGCAGTAATCAGTGCGGTTATAAGCTTGAGTTGCAAAACAAAAACCGTGATTAAAATTAAACAATCCAGTTTGATTGATGTTGTTGGAGATATTTACACCCATATTTAAATTGAATGCAGACTGAATAGTTTGGGTCGGACCTAAGACTAGAGCTGTCGCATAAGCAACATCTCTAAGATATGAATCTTGGAAGTTAGGTTGCAATTGACCCCAATTTGCTAGCGACCAATTCTCAAACCAGTCATTTGAAGTGCATCCTTGAGTAAAGTTGTGCCAATCAGTTTTCAAGGTACCGAACTCAGCCATAGCCGCACTTGATGACTTATATAAGCCATAACCCATCATCGCGGTGTTATAAACCGATAATGCCAAAGGTAATGCGTCAACTAAACGTGCATCAGCACTAAAAAATTTTAAATCAGGTAACAACTCATCTTTTAAACTGCCACCTTTTTTAACTACGTCATAAAGTCTAACTGCTTTGTTTGCCACAAGAGGCAATACCGTCGCACCAACATTAATCATATTGCTGTACTGGGGTAAGAAAGTCGTTAATCCAGATCTCAAGACGTTAATTCCGTGCTGCCAAGAAAAAATTGCATCGAGTGAATCGGGTAATGTTGGAGCAATTAAACCCGCATTGATTCCTATGAGATTGCTAACATTAACGTTATAACCAGCGTATAGACCTAAGGCATTAAAATCTAAAAAGCTTTGTACACTAAGAGAATCATTACCAATCATAGCTGAGAGGAAATTTAAATTGGCAACTGCGGTGACATTAGTGTGACTAGCACTGATACTACCTAAGAAATTGATCAAATAGCGATTTGCAGTGATTCTTGCATTTTCACCACCATTTAAAGTGCCAAAATTGCGAACTTTTTCACCGTCAATATTAAGCATTTTGGTAACATGGATGTCGCCATTATTTTCGAACGTGTCGGTTTTAATGCTGAGAGTTGTACCAGAAACTTCACTATCAATCGCTAAGGTGACGCTTTCTTTCGCTTTAATTTGAGTATTTTGGGCGTCGGTTACACTACCACATTCTAAGCGAACGTTATCAGCAGCCACCAGTGTGCCTATGAGTTTAGCTGTGCCTTGATTTTCAAGCTCAGCTATATTTAAGCTAGCTTCTGTACTACTAAGACTGCCTTCAGTTTTAATAGTTAATTCATTGGCTGCTACTTTACTTTGAGTGACAGCTAATTCGCCATAAACAGCTACTGTTTCGCTTTCAATCAAAGAATTATCTTTAACATCTATTTCTCCAAAATCTTTTAGCACTGGCGCTTTGATGCCAGATTTCTCGGCGATGATTTCTGCCTTGGGATTCACTACGATTTCATGACTGCTAACAATTTCACTACTGTCGCTTTTTAGAGTGCCTGAGACGGCTACCTGGTTTTGCGCTACTACACTACTTTTGGCAATGCGGGTATCGCCTTCCAATCGTATTTTATTTTTAGCTACTAATTTACTATTTTCAAGCGACCAATTTACTTGAGAGCTTAAAGTAGAGACCTCGATATCAGAATTTTTGAATTCAGTCTTATTCTCGAGCCAACCATCTTTTACCCTCAATGTGACTAAATCGCCTTCTAATTTACTATTAGAATTACTCATCCAAAGATTTGCGATCTCAACAGTACTTTGATGGAGATCAACTGTACCTTGATCTTGAAATAAATTATTCGATCTAATCTGCGCATTAAGCCCTTTAATATCCCCCTTAATGATACTGTCTTGAGCCTGCATCATAGATTGCCAAAGAAACAGATCACTTCCTTTAGCAAGATCATGGCGGCCAGTATGAACCTCACTGGCATGAATCTTTCCCTGACCATTTTGGTACAGCTCATTCAAATCCAAAACAGATTCTTCGATTGAATAAACACCATCCAAATCGAGATATTTAGCCGCTACTTTGACATTCTTTAAATTAGTCTCACACTTCAAATCAATATTATTGTCAATTTTTAAGGTGGCATTTTCGCCGTTAAATTGACCAGTTGCTGTTAAATTTTGAGCAACTAAAGTAGACTCAGCCGCAGTGGATTCGCCTCTAAAAATAAGTTTATCCCCACACAGCTTTGATTTTGTTAATTTAACTTTGCCTTTCGGGCTCTCAGTGACATTTTTTGCCTGAACAGCAGCCTCATTAACGTTTAAATCACCGTCGATACTTAAGCTATTCTCAGCAGCGATAACACTCTTAGTATCTAATTTAAGTTCACCTTTGACAGTTACCAAGGGTGAATTTACTAAAGACGTTTTAGAGACTATCGCCTTAGCTTTTTCTTTCACTTCATAACGTTTTCGCGCTCTTATTCTGGAAGAGTTAGCTGTGGCAGTACCATTTTCAGTATAGAAGTCACAATCGACAATGGTGTTGTTCAATACTGAGTTACCATCAGATTGCACCACTTTACTTAGTAAAACACCATTTGTTAGGTTTGCTGAGCTTGACTCTTGAAATGTAATTTTGTCTGCAATGATATTTGCTTTTTTTTGACCAACCACCTTACCTTTACTTTGCCACTGCTCACTTCTAATTTTCAAAGTGCCGTCAGAATCAATTTCACTTTTGTTTTCAGATAAAAAATGTTGGCTTTTTACAGATATTTTGTTGTTGGAATGACACTTACCACGATCAATGAAGACTTTACTTCTTACCTTTAACTTTTGTTCAGCATACAATGAACCATTATTTTCAATGCCATTACTTGAAAAACAGCCGATTGTTGTCGCATTTATTGTGCCATTTACGACCAGGCTATCATGCACCGCTAACATAGCTAACTGCGCATTAACATTGCCATTGGCAATAAATTCTGCACATCGAACGTTAAAATTTTGAAGCTCTAAAGAACTTTGTAATTCCACAACTCCCTTAGAACGAATATGAAGTGAAGGTTGATTACAAGCTCCTTTAATAATGAATTTCTCCGTGTTTTCAAGATCAATAACCAAGCCATCTTTGTCGATTCGAACCTCTCCAATTAGTTGACCTTTATGCATGATTTTTTGGGGATGGGTTAGAGTTATATCGCCTAGGTCTAATTCTCGTTTCTCTAAGTTAATATCATTCTCTGCTGGCATGTTCCCCCCTCATAACGTTGGACAAAGGGAAAAATTCTAGTGGACAGGAAAAAATCTACTATACGGATTACTACGTAGTTTCCAAACGGCTGACCGGAGCTTCATAGGATAAAAATACAATAAAAACAATGAGAGCTCTGTAGTAGACAAAAAATCTGTCTTCCCGTGCTTGCTCTGATTTTCGCGCCTTTATTGTCACTCCCGCGTCTTTGTTGTCATTCCCGCACCTTTATTGTCATTCCCGCGCAAGCGGGAATCCATCTCAGGTGCAGCTGGGAGGATGGGTTCCCGCCTGCGCGGGAATGACAACAAAGG
>DJAM01000133.1 GCA_002429595.1 Coxiellaceae bacterium UBA6002 | reverse complement strand
GATAAGTACCGATCCGCATCTACATATTTTTTCCTCATCACTAATATCATGAATGATGACTTCACGAGGAATATCGGCAGGTATTGATCTTCTAACAGGATGTTTTTTTCGCTTATAACTTTGGATATCTATCAAGTCATCCAGCTGATCTTTTAATTCAGCATCTAGCTCAATATCAGGCTCATCAAACAAACCAGATTGCAAAACATTTTTTTCGGATGAAAACGAGTAAAGACGAGATTTCTCTAACTTAAATTCTTCTAGTAACCGAGTATAACGTTCTTTATATGAAATGATTTCTTGTTGCTGTAAAGTAATTTTATTTTTGTGTGACTCTATTTCTTGTTGTTGCAACAAGCTAATTTTTTCTAGCTCTTCAATCGTTTTGGGTAATTTTTTAAGATTCACTTCCATGAGATGATCATAATCAATGTGCACAATAAATTCCAGAATTCTCTAATAAAAATGTATTGCCGCCTGAGGAAGGCTCGCGTCACGACAGGAGTATTTATCACTAGCTAATAACCATCTAAAATGCTCTCTTGTCATCTCAATTTTACCTTGTAGATTACGTTGAAAATATATCGACCCTTTTCTAAGCGACGATACCAAATGGTAAAGCAATTCGTTTCATAATAAAGAAGTTTAAGTTTGTTCCCATTGCGGTTACGGAATAGAAATAGGGTGCCATCTATTGGATTACAATGCAGCGTCTCACAGATGAGAACACACAAGGAATCAATCGACTTGCGCATATCAACGGGATCGCTATAAAACAAGATCGGGGAATCATTCAGCATTAGCATGTTAGTAATGCTCCTAGTATTTTTTTCAACTGTTCAGGCTGAATATTGCACGTCACATGACAACGAAAACCATTAGGTAATTCAATTTTAATTTCATCCTGTAATGAATTAGCTGATTTCTTAACAACGACTTCTGAAAATGAAGATGGTTCTTGTAGTGAGTTACTTTGATTTTGTTTTTTGCGGTGTAGCTGCAAGTAATAGACAAATCTTGCTAGGATCAATCTATTTTGTTTGCAAAATTCTTTTTGGGTCAGTCCGGAATTGAGAAATTCGTCGACAGATATTTGCCATTCTTCTCTCGTTTTAGGCCCATCATTCATGTCATTTTTCCTTTTAACTTAAAAGGATCACAGCATGCGAGTTTTTTGGTTTACTGACAAGATGTAGTTGGTCGAACTATGGTGGACCCCTTCGTCTAGACCAAAAAATACTTACTTTAAGATGTAATTCTCCATGTTAATAATAAACTAAATATTATTGTTGTTTGGCTGTGAATATGTGGATGAGAAGCCAGCGAATGTGGTCAAGTTGTGGGTAACGCGTCAGCGTTATCCATGACTTGTCCACATGTCCCGAAGGGCGCTGGCTGGTCCGAAGGGACTCATCCACATATTCACAGCACCTCCGAAATTTTTTAATTTTTTTGCCATCCAAAATAAATTTCAGCTGGTGTTTTATAATCTAATGATTGATGAAGCCTCTCATTGTTGTAAAATTTAAAATATTCTCCAATGTGATATTCAGCTTCTTTCACAGATGCAAATTCCATAGTATAAACACATTCATACTTTAAACTGCGCCAAAGTCTTTCAACAAAAATGTTATCAAATGCTCTACCTTTGCCATCCATACTAATTTTAATTCCATTCGACAACAATACTTCCGTAAATCGTGGCGTGGTAAATTGTGATCCCTGGTCTGTATTAAAAATATCGCAACAATTGGTAAGCAAAATTTCCTTGACCGCTTCAATACAAAATTCAGCTTCCAGTGTAATGCTTGTTGCCCATCCTAAAACGTAACGGCTAAACCAATCCATAACCGCCATTAAATAAATAAAACCCCTTGATAGACGAATATACGTTATATCCGTACTCCAAACCTGATTAATACGATTTATTATTACTCCATTTAAAAGATAAGGATAAACTTTATGTTCTAGATTTCTCTTGCTTAAATTTCGTTTAGGATAAATCGTTTCTAGGCCCATAATGCAATATAAATTCTGAATTCGTTTACGATTTACTCCATATCCCAATTTCCTTAAGTACTCTAACATTCGCCTTGATCCATAAAAAGGATGACGGGTAAATTCTTCATCAATTAAATGCATCAATGCGATTGTTTGCTCATCAAATCCTTTTGGCTTGTAATAAAAACTTGATCGTCCTAAATTTATTAATTCGCATTGGCGTCTTATACTTATGGTGGGATGACCATATTCTATGATATTTTTTTTAATCTTTACCGAATAATTCAGATTTTTTTTTCAACCAATCAAGCTCTACCTTTAATTGGCCAATTTGTTTATATAATTCCTCAATTAATTCTTCTTGGTCTTTATTCTTTTCTCGTCGTTTATCTGAGAAAATTTCCGGAAGTGCCTCTAGTAATTGTTTTTTCCAGGATAAAATTTGAGTGCTATGAACGCCATATTTTGAAGTGATTTCACTTTGCGTCACTTTTCCCTTCAGTACTTCTAAGGCAATTTTTGCCTTTTCAGTTGCTGTATAATTTTTTCTTTTCTGCTTTGTCTTCATTCTCTCCTCCAAAAATAGAAGGAGAATTATATCTTATTCAGTGGTACAGTTTTAGGGGTCCATTATAAACTGTTACGAAGAAGACATCGAAGAAGGTATGAGTTACGGTTCAATACAGCGAGAAGCAAGGCAAGAAGAGGATGAGAAGAAAGAAAAATGTTTAATTATGTGACACGAGTCTACTAGGCGGAGCTGGGACCACACTTAATTTTTGTATCAGGTGTTAAGGGTTTGCATTCAATTGAAGGCTGCTCGCTCATGCCTTTTAGATAAACATCA
>DJAM01000174.1:676-3975 GCA_002429595.1 Coxiellaceae bacterium UBA6002 | reverse complement strand
AGTCGCGGGACGTCGGCTTTTTACTGCCTCAGCACGTCGGCCTTACTGCCCAGCACGTCGGCCTTACTTAGCGAGTGACCTATATTCCTCGCAAAGCGACTGTCAAATAAAATGGGCTCAATAAAATGAGCCCAACATTGGTCATCATCCTGTAATTACTCTTTAGACAGGAAATCGCTGCCTAGGACATCCATCAATTCCATTGCACGACCGCCGCCTCTAGCGACACAGGTGAGTGGATCTTCTGCAACAATTACTGGCAGACCAGTTTCTTCCATTAATAATCTATCTAAATCTTTCAACAACGCGCCGCCACCGGTTAACACCATGCCGCGCTCTGCGATGTCTGCAGCTAATTCTGGTGGCGCTTGCTCTAGTGCAGCCCGAACAGCACCAACGATACCTGCGAGTGGTTCTTGTAAGGCTTCTAAAATTTCATTGCTGTTTAGGGTAAAGCTACGAGGTACCCCTTCTGCAAGGTTACGGCCACGCACTTCAATTTCTTTTACTTCGCTGCTTGGGAATGCTGTGCCGATGTCTTGTTTGATTCGTTCTGCGGTGGTTTCGCCGATTAAGCTACCGTAGTTACGACGAACATAATTGATAATTGCTTCATCAAAGCGATCACCACCAATTCGTACTGAAGCGGCATAAACAATACCATTTAGAGAAATAATAGCCACCTCTGTGGTACCGCCACCGATATCTACGACCATCGAGCCACTAGCTTCTTCAACAGGAAGACCAGCGCCCATCGCTGCTGCCATCGGTTCTTCAAGTAGAAACACTTCTCTGGCTCCTGCTCCAAGGGCTGATTCGCGGATCGCCCGACGCTCAACTTGGGTTGAACCACAAGGAACACAAACTAACACTCGTGGACTTGGTTTTAAGAATTTATTTTCGTGCACTTTATTAATAAAGTGCTGCAACATTTTTTCTGTAACGTAGAAATCAGCAATTACACCGTCTTTTAAAGGTCTAGTTGCTAAAATGTTTCCTGGGGTTCGACCTAGCATACGCTTAGCTTCGACGCCCACTGCAGCGACTCGACTTTGACCGTTGATAGGATCGTTGCGAACAGCAACTACCGAAGGTTCATTTAAAACAATACCTTGTCCGGGTAGGTAAATGAGAGTATTAGCAGTTCCGAGGTCGATTGAGATGTCTTTTGAGAAGATTCCACATATTTTTTTAAACATTGACATTGCTGTTATTTCCACAATAAATAGTTACAAAATCTCAGCTAACTTTAGCTGAATTTCTTGACCCAGTCGAGAGCAATTTGTTGAGGGGATTAGCACCTTTCCATGTTATATATTCTCACTTCCCAACTGTCCTCTATATAATAGACCAAAATACAGAAATGGTAGCCTGTCGCTTGACACTTAAAGGCTTTAACTCTAATAATCTAATTTTTATCAGTTTGTAGCTAGGAGATTCTTGTGTCAACACTTACTCGAGAAAAGATTGAAAAAGTTGCACGTTTAGCGCGTTTATCGATCTTGGAAGACGAAATCAGCACGCATGTTAGAAATCTATCTAATATCTTAGAGCTGGTCGATCAAATGAACAGCGTCGATACCAAAGGTATTACGCCTATGGCTCACCCACTGGACATTCCTGCTCCGATGCGTCAAGACTGTGTGACAGAAACCAATCAGCGCGAACAATTGCAAACGGTGGCGCAGGCTTCCGCAGTTAAATCTGGTCTTTATATAGTTCCTAAAGCTTACGAATAAAGAGTTGATATATGCATAAGAAAACTATTGCCGAACTCAGTGCCGATCTCGCCTCGAAAAAAATCTCGAGTGTTGAATTAACGCAGCATTACCTTGACCGGATTAAGCAATATAATGCAAAGCTCAATGCATTCATTACGGTTTGTGAAGAACAAGCTTTAGCGCAAGCTAAGCAGGCTGATCAGGATCGCGAAAATGGCAACAATCAAAATCCTTTGCGTGGTATTCCTTTCGCCCACAAAGATATTTTTTGCACAAAAGATGTGAAGACTTCTTGTGGTTCGAAAATGCTCGATAATTTTGTCGCCCCCTATAATGCCACCGTCGTTGAACGCTTAGCGGCTGCTGGCATCGTGATGCTGGGTAAAACTAACATGGATGAATTCGCGATGGGCTCATCTAATGAAACAAGTTTTTATGGTACAGTCAAAAACCCGTGGGATTTGGAAAGAGTGCCAGGAGGATCATCCGGCGGCTCTTCTGCTGCTGTCGCGGCCAGGTTAGCGCCTGCTGCAACGGGTACCGACACCGGTGGCTCTATTCGACAACCCGCAGCGCTTTGCAATATCTCAGGACTCAAACCAACGTATGGTCGTGTTTCACGCTATGGCATGATTGCTTTTGCTTCAAGCCTTGATCAAGGTGGGCCCATGGCTGCCACTGCCCAAGACATTGCATTACTTTTGAATGCAATGGCAGGTCATGATTCTAAAGATTCCACTAGCGTTAATGAACCTACACCCGACTACACCAAGAGTCTTGAAGAATCATTGCAAGGTTTGAAAATTGGTGTGCCTAAAGAATATTTTAGTGAAGGCCTCGACAGTGCCGTCGAACAGAAAATTCAAGAGGTACTCAAAGAATACGAAAAACTAGGCGCTAGCATTAAAGAAGTTAGCCTTCCTAATCAACATTTATCGGTACCTGCTTATTATGTTGTGGCTCCCGCAGAATGCTCCTCTAATTTAGCACGTTACGATGGCGTGCGCTTTGGTTACCGCTGTGAGAACCCTAAAGATTTAGAAGACTTTTATCGAAGAACGCGCGGCGAAGGCTTTGGTGAAGAAGTTAAACGACGAATTATGATCGGTACCTACGCGTTATCTTCCGGCTATTACGATGCCTATTATCTTCAGGCGCAAAAAATACGTCGTTTAATTAGCGATGATTTTAAAAATGCATTTGAAGAGATTGATGTGCTTATTGGGCCGACCACACCAACGCCCGCATTTAAAATTGGTGAGAAAGCTGAAGATCCGGTCAGCATGTATCTGTCCGATATTTACACTATTTCTGTTAACTTAGCCGGGCTTCCCGGTATGTCAATTCCGGCGGGATTTGTGAATGGTTTACCAATCGGTGTGCAATTAATAAGCAATTATTTTACCGAAGCAAAATTGTTGAATGTTGCGCATCAGTATCAAAAAGTAATTGCTTGGCATCAACAAATTCCAGAGCAGTTTAATTAGATCTTTCCTGTCATCCCCGCGCAGTCTGTCATTCCTGCGAAGGCGGGAACCCATAGTAGATGCGGCTTGAACCATGGATTCCCGCCTTCGC
>DJAM01000174.1:0-562 GCA_002429595.1 Coxiellaceae bacterium UBA6002 | reverse complement strand
CCTTCGCGGGAATGACAAGCAGGCGGGAATGACAGGCAGGCGGAAAGGCAAAAAACAAGTTACGAGGTAAAAGATGGAATGGGAAACTGTTATTGGACTTGAAGTACATGTCCAATTATCAACAAAATCGAAATTATTTTCAGGCGCTCCCACCCAATATGGCGGCGAACCGAACACCCAAGCCTGTGCCATCGATTTAGGTCTGCCAGGCGTTTTACCTGTGCTTAATCAAGAAGCTGTCAAAATGGCAGTCAAATTTGGCTTGAGCGTTGATGCAGAAGTTTGTCAACGCAGCGTCTTCGCTCGAAAAAATTATTTCTATCCCGACTTACCAAAAGGTTATCAAATTAGTCAATTTGAATTACCGATTGTGGCGCATGGTTTTCTTGATATCAGTTTTGATGAAGATCAAGTCAAAAGAGTCGGCATTACTCGCGCGCATTTAGAAGAAGATGCGGGTAAAACGATTCATGAAGACACTGCCAATCTCTCTGGGATTGATCTTAATCGTGCAGGTACTGCATTACTTGAAATTGTTTCCGAACCTGATTTACGTTCAGCA
>DJAM01000016.1 GCA_002429595.1 Coxiellaceae bacterium UBA6002 | reverse complement strand
GATTTTTCATTGAAATTCAGCCAAAAATGGACGTCCGCTTCTAATAGCTGATAACCAAAGAGGTAACTATGGGATTTAGATGTGGCATTGTGGGTCTGCCCAATGTGGGTAAATCAACATTATTTAATGCGCTGACCAAAGCTGGGATCGAAGCGGCTAATTATCCATTTTGCACCATCGAACCTAACGTCGGCATCGTGCCCATGCCAGATCCCCGCTTAGAAGCGTTAGCCAAGATTGTTAAGCCACAACAAATCCTTCCGACCACAATGAAGTTTGTCGATATCGCAGGACTTGTGGCTGGTGCTTCAAAAGGTGAAGGACTAGGAAATAAGTTCTTAGCAAATATTCGTGAAACTCAGGCGATTGCGCATGTCGTTAGGTGCTTTCATAATCCAGATGTCACCCATGTAGCCGGTTCAATCAATCCATTATCCGATATTGAAACTATTAATACGGAATTGGCCTTAGCTGACCTTGAGACAGTTGAAAAATCATTACAAAAGATCGGCAAACAAGCGAAAACTGGTGATAAAGCCATCTTAGCGGAGAAAGCCACTTTAGAATCAGTAAAAGCCTGCCTAGAAGAAGGAAAACCGGTACGCTCTTTAGATTTAAGCGAAAAGGACAAAGAAGTCTTACAGTCACTACATTTATTAACAATTAAGCCAACGCTCTATATCGCCAACGTCGATGAAAACGGTTTTCAAAATAACCCGTTATTAACGTCTGTCCAAGAGTTTGCCGCACAAGAGAACTCTGGTGTCGTGGCCGTTTCTGCAGCTCTTGAAGCAGAAATCGTCGAGCTTGAGGAAGAAGATAAAAAAGCATTTCTAGAAGAAATGGGCTTAACTCAACCTGGTCTAGATAGAGTCATCCAAGCAGGATATGCTCTGTTAGGACTACAAACGTATTTTACTGCCGGCGTCAAAGAAGTTCGCGCCTGGACAGTCCCAATCGGTGCCACCGCCCCCCAAGCCGCAGGCGTCATCCACACTGATTTTGAAAGAGGCTTTATCCGAGCCGAAGTCATCGCTTTTGACGACTATATCCAATTTGCAGGCGAGCAGGGCGCCAAGAATGCCGGCAAACTGCGATTAGAAGGAAAGGAATACATTGTAAAAGATGGAGATGTGATGCATTTCCGGTTTAATGTTTAGGCTATCATTCCCGATAAAGCCGGAATGACAATTAAGTCACTTGACAAGCTTGGACGACAAATAGAAAATCAAATCTTACCGTTTTTGAAGGCTATGTAGCTCAGCTGGTTAGAGCGCGGCACTCATAATGCTGAGGTCGGTGGTTCGAGTCCACCCATAGCCACCATCTAATAATCGTCGTTATTCTGTTCAACCTCTTCTTCGGTAAAGTTTAATTCTTCAGCGAGTGGCTCGAAGAAATCTTGTACATCTTCTTTGGTAACTCTTTCAAGTGTATTAGGACGCCATGTTGGAGTTCGGTCCTTATCCACGACGGTTGAGCGAATTCCTTCGTAAAAATCCTGATGGTTTAAGAATCGCATTGCAACTCTATATTCCATTTGCATGCAGTCATCAAAATCCATTTGGGATCCAAGTTGCAGTTCTTTCAAGGTTACTTTTAGACTTGTTGGGGACTTTTCAAGTAGGGTATCCAGTACTACTTGGCACCAATCATTTTCTGAGTTACTCAAGCTTTCCATCATGTCTTCAATGGTGTTGAGTGAAAATATTTGGTTAATTTCAGAACGATGTTCTAGTAAGTGTGGCTTGAAGATGTCCATGCCATCAGTGTCCATGCTAAACGAGCTTATCAAATCGGAAACTTGCATATTAACGTTATCATTGAATCTTGCTTCTACTAAGGCTGTAATTAAGTCGTCAAATTTATCTTGAGGAACGAGATGATCAACCACACCTGCATAAAGTGCGTCTGCTATGTGGCAACGTGCGCCGGTTAGTGCTAAATAAAAACCAGTTTGACCGGTACACCGAGGTAAGAAATAACTGCCACCGACATCTGGGAAAAATCCTATCCCTGTTTCAGGCATGGCGAAGATTAAATTCTCAGAGCCTACGCGATGGCTGCCATGAATGCTGACTCCAACGCCGCCTCCCATGGTAATGCCATGCATTAAAGATATGAATGGTTTTGGAAAATGAAATATCCGTCGGTTCATTCGATATTCATGCCAGAAGAATTTTTTAGATTTTTTGATGCCGGATTTGCCGTTGTGATAGATAGTCTTAATATCGCCACCAGCACAGAATGCTTTTTCGCCTTCGCCCCGAATTACGACAGCCTTAATGTGTCCCATCGTTTGCCACTCGGCTAACTTTTCCTCGATAGCTGTACACATTTTTAATGTCAGCGAATTAAGTGCTGAAGGACGATTCAGTGTAATTAAACCCACACTGCCACTAACACCAAGGAGTTCATCAAATACCAAGATATCTTCTACTTCATCTAACATAAATCTAGTTGGCCTTGTATTATTTAATAAAATTTTTTGTTGTTTCTGCCGACGACCCGCGACTTGATCGCGGGATCCAGCTACTG
>DJAM01000111.1:346-23099 GCA_002429595.1 Coxiellaceae bacterium UBA6002 | reverse complement strand
AGGCGGGAATCCATTCTCGGTGCAGCTTCAAGCATGGATTCCCGCCTTCGCGGGAATGACAGCAAGCGCGGGAATGACATGCTGCTCGGGAATGAGAGCTATGACTTCATCTGCTCCTCAACAAATCTAGCCTTACTACCCAATATCTTATTAGGATACAACGTCTGCAATCCCACCGATAACCCATTCGACGTCATCATCCTGGCATGCGAGCGATTAAGTTCACGTGGTTCGCGCACCCCACAAGAATGACTAATCACTCCAATTTCGTATTCCATATTTTTAGCATAATGATAGACCCGAACCGCTTTACTGGTTGGGTCAAGCCCATAAGTGTAACGAGGATCATTGGAGGTAATACCTGTAGGACAGGTATTCAAGTGACAACGAAGCGCTTGAATACATCCCAAGGAAAACATAAAACCACGCGCTGAGTTCACAAAATCAGCTCCGACGCATAATGCCCAAGCCACATCGGCAGGGGGGACCATTTTGCCTGCAACCACAATTTTGATTCGATCACGCAAACCATATTCAACTAGAGTATCGACCAAGACAGGTAGTGATTCAGTGATTGGTACACCCATATAGTCAATTAAGCTCATGGGGGCAGCCCCAGTTCCGCCACCTGCACCATCTAAAGAGATAAAGTCGGGTGCCTCATCAATGCCACGCCTTAAAATCTCGACACAAAGATCTTCTAACCACTCATAGCCCCCGAGACATATTTTAAAGCCAGTAGGTTTACCGGTGACATCGCGAACATGATTGACAAAATCAAGGAGTTCTTTTGAATTAGAAATTTCAGGGTGACGGTTTGGGCTGATAGAGTCTTGATGCACTGGGATGCCTCGAATTGCTGCAACTTCTTCATCCACTTTGATGGCAGGAAGAATCCCACCTTTACCTGGCTTGGCACCCTGACTCAGTTTCACTTCGAACATCACAATCTGAGGCAGTGCAGACATTTCTCTTAGACGTTCATCACTCAATCTGCCATCTATCGTTCTAAACCCATATTTTGCAGTCCCAATTTGGGCAACGAGGTCAGCACCACCTTCAAGATGGTAAGGGGAAACTCCGCCTTCACCAGTATTTAACCAGCAGCCAGCCATCTTCGCCCCATGTGATAATGCTAAGATTGCATTCTTAGAAAGCGCACCATAACTCAGCGCCGAAATGTTAAAAATAGATTTTGCGACATAGGTGTGCTTACACTTATCACCGATGGTAAGTGGTTTAGTTTCAACCGCGTCTTGATTCAAAACAGGAAAGGGCGCATCCACAAATAATATTGTCCCGGTCGGCTTCAAATCTCGGGTCGAACCAAAGCTCACCATATTATTGAGATCTTTAGCCGCCTTATAGACCCAAGAACGTTGTGCCCGATTGAAGGGTAACTCATCTCGATCACCCTCAAACCAATATTGTCGTAAATAGACACCTAAATCTTCCGTGATATAACGCAAATGACCAATGATGGGATAATTACGGAGAATCGCCTTCGTTTTTTGATGTTTATCGTAGAAATAAAGAATGATTAAGCCAAGCACCGCAAAGATTAAAATGATCAGGAAGAATAAATCACTAAAGTCGATCACTCTGTCTATCAATACATCTATGAGCGAGTGATTAAACATGCGAAAGGTCTCCAATGCTTCCTAGAAATTAAGAATAGCACATGTGAGCGTGGTTGTAGGCAGCAGAAGAAACCATTGCTACTCACCAGTCGCAGCCCCATTAGATCGCCGACTATCCATCGCACCGGTCAGTAAATGAGAGGTGGGATCTTTATGTATTCCCGCGACTGCACCCCATAACAGACTACCGTAAGGTGAGCCAAGCTGAAATTGATAGCCCATCTTCTCGAGTAAACGTTGAGTATCTGCTGAAAAAGTAAAAGGCTCCATATAGACACGATCAGGTAACCATTG
Organism: Coxiellaceae bacterium UBA6002; assembly: GCA_002429595.1. Taxonomy (GTDB): domain Bacteria; phylum Pseudomonadota; class Gammaproteobacteria; order UBA6002; family UBA6002; genus UBA6002. The sequence continues at coordinate 21,165 of DJAM01000111.1, read as the reverse complement.
CATATGAAACCGAGGCATATCTTCGGCTTCTTGAATGTTCATGCCATATTCAATCACATTCAAAATAACATTAACGAGTTGTGAGGGAATCGTTGAGCCACCAGGAGTACCAATCACCATAAATAGCTGGTTGTTTTGGGTAATAATGGTAGGTGCCATTGAGCTTAGTGGTTGCTTATTAGGCGCCATTAAATTTGGCCAACCCTGGTATAGGCCATAATTGTTGGCGGTATTGGGTTTGATAGTAAAGTCAGCTAATTCGTTATTTAAAAAAAAGCCGGTATTGCCTGGAATAACTTTCGCACCGAAATAATCATTCAATGTATAGCTAACTGAAACTGCCGTTCCATTTTTGTCGACAATCACATAGGCCGTGGTGTTAGCACCTTCGGTCGTGAAATGAATAAATGAAGAAGGCGTTGCTTGGTTAGGTTTAATACGAGTGCGTATTTTCTGGATGTGCGAAGGTGATAGTAATTTTACAACCGGATTGGCAACAAAAAGCGGATCACCTAAGAATTGATTGCGATCAGCATAAGAAAATCTAAGTGCTTCTAAAACATAATGCGAACCCATCGCTGAATGAAATCCAAATTGCCGTAATGGATATGTTTCTAGAATCTTAAGTGCTTCACAGATTGTCACGCCTGACCCAGGTGGTGGTGCTGTGATAAGATGAAAATTTTTATAATCACATTCTAATGGCGCTGATTCTGTGACAGAGTAATTTAAAAGATCTTCTTTACGAATAGATCCTCCACCTGCATTCGATGCAGCCACAATTTGTTCTGCAACTTCGCCTTGGTAAAACCCAGCAATATCATTTTTCGAAATTGTTTTTAATGTCCTTGCCAGATCTTTTTGTACTAAACGTTCACCGGCAAGAAAAGTACGATTATCTTTTAAAAATATTTTTGCGACGTTAGGTTCTTTACGAAAATTTGCTTCTTGTAATTTAAAGATGCTGGCATCTCCGGGTAGAACAATGAAACCTTCATCAGCTAATTTAATAGCAGGTGCCATTACAGTCATTAATGGTTTCGTGCCATATTTTTTTAAGGCAGTATTTAAACCTTTTACTGTGCCAGGAACGCCGGCTGCTAAGTAAGGCTTTTGTAATCCTGAGTTCATATGCCCAGTACTTAAATAATCGTTGATGACCTTACCTTGCTTGTCAATGTACTCATTAATATCAATATGCGCCGGCGCTTTTTCACGAAAATTAATAAAGGTACTTTTGCCATTAGGGAAGCGAATGAGCATAAAACCACCGCCGCCAATATTGCCACAACATGGATGAACGACGGCGAGCGCATAACCCACTGCAACGGCAGCATCGATGGCATTGCCACCTGCTTTGAGAATATTATTACCAACTTCGGTGGCATACAGATGACCTGAGACGACCATGTCCTTTGAGCTCGTAGCAGGAGCGGGAAATGCGCCATAGGCGCAATAACTAATCAGAAACATCATCGTAACGATTAACTTTGACATAGTCCCTCTTTCATTGAATACTGGAATCCGATGATTGCGATTTATTTAGAAGATCTTAATAGAACAGAAACAGCACAGCAGCTAGCATCGAAGCTGCGATTACCGATTACCAAAGATCCACACGACTATCCTATCTTACTCGTGATCACCTCAGCAAGATTAGAGCTACGTTTCCCTAATTCTCATTTTAAACCGATTTATGTCGATTTTTTAGGTGCTAATTGGTTGCATCGTTTAAAGCAAATTGGACGCGATAATGAATTAATCGCAAAAGCTGTTGGCATTAAAAAAAATTTTCGCCCCACTATTGTGGACACGACTGCTGGATTAGGAGGAGATGCTTTAGTGCTGACTGCATTAGGATGCCAAGTAACAATGATCGAACGTTCACCCATTGTGGCTGCATTGCTGCGTGATGGTTTGGAGCGGGCAAAACAAGCCGCGCCTGAACAGTTTGAACAACTCGAATTATTGGAAGGGGATGCCAAACAAATTTTAACAACCTTACATGATATTGATGTTGCTTATTTAGATCCGATGTTTCCTGTTAGAACCAAGAGCGCACTCGTTAAAAAAGAAATGCGAGTGTTAAAAGAGATTGTGGGTGAGGATCAAGATAGCTCGGAGTTGCTTGAAGTTACTCTCTCAATGGCTAAAAAAAGGGTAGTGGTGAAAAGGCCTCTGTACGCGGAAACACTAAGCGACCAAAAGCCAGACATTACCTATAAAGGCAGAGCCACTCGTTTCGATGTCTATTTACCTGTCATTCAGTTATAACTGTCATTCCCGCGCAGGCGGGAATCCATGATCGGAGTGGCTTCAAAAATGGATTCCCGCCTGCGCGGGAATGACACTAAAATTTTAAACAACAACCTCAGCCAAATCCCCCTTCGTTTCCAACCACACCTTCCTATCCGTAGCCCGCTTCTTTGACAGCAACATATCCAACAAATCTTCAGTCTTATCACCATCAGTCACTAAAAGCTGAACTAAACGCCGAGTGTCAGGCGCCATCGTCGTTTCACGTAATTGCAGAGGATTCATCTCCCCCAAACCTTTAAATCGCTGAACATTCACAGTGCCTTTTTTCTTTTCAGCAGCAATTCGATCCAGCGTTCCTTTCTTCTCCGCCTCATCAAGCGCATAGTAAACTTCTTTGCCGATATCAATTCTAAAGAGCGGCGGCATCGCCACAAAAACATGTCCAGCCGCAACTAAGGGTTTAAAGTGTTTTAAGAATAAAGCACAAAGCAAAGTGGCAATGTGTTGGCCATCAGAATCAGCATCAGCGAGGATGCAGATCTTGTGATAGCGTAACGCTTCAAGATTCGAAGACCCTGGTTCGATGCCTATAGCAACTGAGATATCATGAATTTCTTGCGAATTTAGAATCTCGTCAGAATTAACTTCCCAAGTATTTAGAATCTTACCACGCAAGGGCATCACAGCTTGAAATTCTCGATTACGCGCTTGTTTTGCAGAACCACCTGCAGAATCCCCCTCAACCAGAAACAACTCACCATACCGCGGGTCAGAAGAAGAGCAGTCGGCCAATTTTCCAGGCAATGCAGGTCCAGCAGTGACTTTTTTACGAATAATTTTTTTGCTGTCTCTGGAGCGTCGTTGTGCATTATTAATGGCTAACTCCGCAAGGCTCTCACCAATTGAAACATGTTGGTTGAGGAATAAACTAAAAGCATCCTTGACCACACCAGAAACAAATGTTGCACATTCTCTAGAAGAAAGTCGCTCTTTGGTTTGACCTGAAAATTGAGGCTCTTGGATTTTAACGGATAAAACATAGTTACAATTATCCCAAATATCTTCAGCACTTAGTTTTAAACCTCGAGGAAGAAGTTTTCGGATTTCACAAAATTCACGCATCGCTTCAAGCAAACCACCTCGAAAGCCATTCACGTGAGTACCACCTTGAATGGTGGGAATTAAGTTAACATAACTTTCTGCAATGGCAGTTCCAGCCTCGGGTAACCATGATACAGCCCAATCGACAGCTTCGATGCTGCCACTAAAACTACCGACAAAAGGTTCATCTGGGATTCGATCTTCCTCGGTCAGGCTATTACGTAAATAGTCTTTTAATCCTTGCTCGTAGTACCAGCTTTCGGCCTTGCCTGCGTATTCATCATGGAAATAAACATGTAGACCTGGACAAAGTACTGCCTTAGCTCGTAAGGCATGTTTCAGATGGCTAATCGAAAATTTTGCGCTGTCAAAGTATTGTGGGTCTGGCCAGAAGCGGACTGTGGTACCTGTTTCGCGTTTATTGACTGTTCCAATGACTTTGAGATCAGACGTTTTTTCACCATTTGCAAAAGTCATTTGGTGGATTTGACCATTGCGCTTAACAGTTACTTCTAATTTTAAAGATAAAGCATTCACTACTGAAATACCGACCCCATGCAAGCCACCCGAAAACTTATAATTTTTATTGGAAAACTTCGCGCCAGCGTGCAAGCGCGTGAGGATTAGCTCGACGCCAGGGATACCTTCTTCTGGATGAAGATCAACAGGCATACCTCGACCGTCATCAATTACCTCCAATGAACCATCTTTATAAACCGTGACGGTGAGCTGCGAAGCATGCCCGGCAATGGCTTCATCGACGCTATTATCAATCGCTTCAAAACCTAGGTGATTCGGATTTCTGGTATCGGTATACATTCCCGGTCGCTTACGAACGGGGTCCAAACCGCTTAATACTTCAATCGCTTCGGCTGTATAGGCACTGTTAGCTTGTGGCATAAATAACCTTTATCTCTTATCGTTAAATAGCTGTAGGTTGAGTTGCAACCATTGTATGGCAATAATGCTCAGTGCATTATTAATTCTTCCACTTTTGACCATGTCGTACGCTTCTTCACGATCGACGACATGGACATAAATATCTTCATGCTCTTCAGGTAACCCATGAATACCGCCAGCATTGCTGGCATCTACTTCTGCACAATATAATGTAAGATATTCACTACTACCACCCGGGCTGACCCAATATTCACAAATTTGATGCAGCTTCAATGGTTCAAGTCCGCTTTCCTCTTTTAGTTCGCGCTTAATCAGTGCTTCGGGATTTTGATCTTGATCTCCTAACATCCCCGCCACCGCTTCGAGTAACCATGGGCTTTGTGCTTGAACAGCTCCCATTCGAAACTGCTCGATCAACACCACTTTGTCTGACACGGGATCGTAAGGAAGCGCTGCCGCTATCGATCTTCTGACAGCTACCTCACGAGAAATCAGTTCACTCCAACCACCTTTAAACAGGCGATGTCGTAACTTATAAACTTTAATTTCAGCAAATCCTTTATAGACAGTTTCTTCAGAGTGTACTGCAAGGTCTTTACTCTTAGTAAACTTAAAATCTTTCATCGATCCTCAGTAGTTCAATATAATTTTTAATTTAATCGCAAGTTGTTTACAATCGCGAAAACAATATACGCCTGTACCTACCATGTCTTCAAGATTTTGACTGGTGACCCCCATTAATAACAGGGACGATGATGACCAAGGATGTTTTCGCACAATTATCTTTAAGAAATCCCAAAAACTTCGCCGCTGCTCGAACCAATATGATGAAACAACAGATCAGAACTTGGGATGTCTTTGATAAACAAATCTTAGAGCTATTTTTTAAAGTGCCACGGGAGGATTATGTGCCTGTCGCTTTTAAAGAACTTGCGTATGCAGATATTTCAATACCGCTTGGCCATGGCCAATCCATGATGCCACCTAAGGAAGAAGCCCGAATCCTACAGCAACTGAAGATCACACCAAAAGATAAAGTATTAGTTTTAGGGATCGATAGCGGCTATCTTATCAACTTGTTGTCGAGACTAGCTAGAACAGTGCACTATGTGGCTGATGATTTAGAGTTTTTTGAAGACGCCAAGCAGAAAATTTCTGCTCAAAAACTTCCGAATGTTTTTATGGCAACTGGCAGTATCAATCATGGTTGGCAACAACAGATTCCGTACGATGTTATTTTATTAACTGGCTCATTGCCTTCTATACCAGATGAACTGAGAAACGCCATAACTATTAATGGTCGATTATTCCTCGTGGTAGGTAATTTACCGATTATGGAAGCAGTTTTTATCCATAGAACCTCCAAGGACACTTGGTCAGAAATTAAACTCTATGAAACAGACCGTCCAAGGATGTTGGACGTACAGGACTTCGATAAATTTCAATTTTAAGGAAGTAATTGCTGATAAGGCAAAGGGATATGAAAAAAATAATTATAACATTTTTAATGTTGCTGCTGTGGATTCAACCATCGTTCGCAGCTGACTTAGTGGAAGTGTACTGCCAAGCAGTGAAGTTTGATCCCACTTTTAATGCTGCAATTGCTAATCTCATGGCTAATCGTGAAAACGTGCCGATTAATCGTTCAGTATTATTACCTCGCCTTGACATTCACGCGGATGCTGAGCGTCAGCGTATTATTTTTCAGGGTTTAAGTTTTGCAAATTTTAGACGCACTGGAGTTTTTATTCCCACCGCGGAAAGTCTGAGTTTTTATAACAATTCGGTTAATTATTATCTCAAATTAACTCAGCCAATTTTCAATTGGACCAATTGGTCAAAATTACAACAGGCTAAAGCATCAGTAAAAGCAGCGGAAGCGAGTTTCTGTGCCTCTGCCCAAGATTTAGTAGTCCGAGTGGTTCGTGCTTACTTTAATGTGTTAATTGCAGATGCCAATTTATTCTATACCCGTGAGTATAAGAAAGCAGTTGCTGAACAACTCCGTCAAAATCAGATTCAATTCAAAGTAGGTACGGTTGCCATTACCAATGTCTATGAAGCAGAAGCCGCCTATGATCTTGCTGTCTCTCAAGAAGTAACGGATCGTTATTCTCTAGCCGTAGCAGTTGAGGCTTTGCGCGCAATTACTAATGTTTTTTATTGCAACCTTGAAGGTCTCACCGAAATGTTACCTTTGATTACACCTAACCCATGTGATATCCAAGGCTGGGTTTGTACTGCAGAAAAACAAAACTACGAGCTCATTGCAGCCCGTTATAACAGTATTGCAGCCTGTGAAAATATTAAAGTTCAAGAAGGCGGTAGGTTGCCGGTAGTAAATACCTATGGTAAGTACACTTACAATTATGATAGCGATCTTCAAGGCTCCGATGTGTTAACACGTCAAAAGACAATTGAAGCAGGATTAGAAATGGATTGGGCGCCACTTCAAGGAGGCGGTGTTTTAGCCAGAACCAGACAAGCTATTTATCAGAATCGTCAAGCCTGCGAAAATCAGGAATTCACACACCAGCAAGTTATCTCTAATACTCGAAATGCCTATTTGGGAATCTTCTCTGGTGTAGCAAAAGTTCGCTCCGATATGGCAGCGGTCAAATCTAATATTGAATCAGTAAGAACCACAGTCGAAAGCTTCAAAGTGGGTACCCGAACAATACTCGATGTCTTAAATGTCCAGGCTCAGCTCTATAATGCCCAAAAACAATTTGCGGCAGATCGCTATGAATATATCTATCAAACAGTCTTATTAAAGCAAGCGGCAGGCACTTTATCAGTGTGTGATTTGCAAAAGATCAACGTCTGGCTATATTCCCGCATCAATATTTCCAGAACCGACGCTCTATTATCCGGATGCCAATGCGCTTCAACGCATTAACCTGACATCGTTGCGCAAACTGTCTTGCCGCGTAGCTTATTGTACCCCGCGCAGCTAGGGTGAGGGTCTTACAAAGAAGGCACAAGCGCTTGAATAGCAGCAAGATGGTTTGAAGTAGCTCCCTGATTCTTCTTAATTACTTCCAAACCCTCAGAACCAGATACTTCCCGCTGCCGCTCATCATCAAACAGTCTTCTAAAAATCTGATACAAATCTTCCAAATCATGAGCAACAAACAACGAACCATGTTCAGTCAATAAACCGCTAATCGCAGTGAAGTTGAATAAGTGCGGTCCTGTCACTATTGGTACCTTGGCCCCCGCAGGCTCCAAGAGATTGTGACCTCCAATGGGAATCAAACTACCACCGACAAAGGCAACATCCGCTAATGAATAATATAAATAAAGTTCTCCCATCGAATCACCCAAAAACACTTGAGTATTGATGTCAGGTAGCTCTTGCCGTGACCTTCTGGCAATTTGATAGCCCTGACGCTGACAAATTCCAGCCACTTCGTCAAAGCGGTAAGGATGACGAGGTACTAAAACGAGAAGCATCTCGGGATAATCCTGGCGTAGCCTCGCGAACACCTCTAATAACTGCTCCTCTTCATTAGAGTGAGTGCTCGCAGCGACTAGAATATGGCTATGAGGCAATTTTGTTCGTAACGATTTGCCTTGGTTGATAAGAGTCGTTGGAATCTCAGTATCGAACTTTAGATTGCCAGTAATGTTGATCCGTTGCTTGCTGATGCCAAGCTCTTGAAAATGCTTGGCGTCGAGCTCACTTTGCGCTGCGACTGTCTTAATATTTTGCAAAAATGGCGCTATAAACCCTTCAATTCGTTGATAACCTGCGAGCGATTTAGCGGAAAGTCTAGCATTAGCGATTAGCACCGGAATCTGCGCTACACCGGCATAATGCAAGAGATTAGGCCACATTTCGGTCTCCATCAGCACAATGAGCTTCGGCTGAAAGTGTTTGAGAAAGCGTTTGAGAGCAAAAGGGATATCATAAGGCACAAATAGATGGGTTACTTTCTCATCCGACTTCCAAGTGGTTTGGATGCGAAGCGCGCCGGTCGCTGTCATCGTGGTCACTAAAATTTGAACGCTAGGGTAATGCTGGCGCAAAGACTTGATTAAGGGTTCAGCCGCCACTGATTCTCCATAAGAAACAGCATGGAGCCATATCGTTGCCGAATCGATTTTTTGACGATAGAAACCCAACCTTTCTAAGATTCGTGCTTTGACTTCCGAATTGCGACGATTACGAATAACTAGGCGCAACAAAATAAAGGGCAGTAATAAATAAAAAAGTGCTGTATATAATAGTCTCATTTTACAGGTACAATAGTTGGTTAAGTGCCGGCCATTGTAGCCGCAGTCTTACCCTGAAGAAAGCTTATCTGTAATTTCAAGGAAAGTTCATGGCTGATTTTTTGTTGTTTAGAAAAATGCTGACACCAATTCTTGTTCAGTTTTTATATTGGCTATCAGTCGTCCTCTTAGTCATTGCAGGGTTGGTCAATATTTATCATCATGCCATCATTCATGGGCTACAAATCATTATCCTCGGACCTATACTGCTTCGGATCTTCTGCGAGTTTCTAATCATATTTTTCAAGATGAATGAAAATCTGGTCGCTATAAAAAATGCTGTACAAGAGAAAACTTAAAGTGTACAAAGCAAACTGATTTTTATAAAAGTATCCTGGGGTGAACCCTAGGAACAATTGAAATAATTAGATTCGTGCTGTAGTTGGAGAGGGATATGTTAAAAAAATTAATTCCGCACGAAAAAGGATTTTTTACTCGATTCGAGGAAATGGCGGAAAAAGTCCTGCACGCTGCCCAGCAATTCAAAGTCTTGGTAAGTGCTTTGGAACATGCGACTAACTATGCCAAAACGATTGAGCGTGATGCAATCGAAGGAGATGAGCTAACTCGAGGCACTTTCGATCTTCTGCATCGTACCTTTATTACACCTTTTGATCGTTATGATATTCATAAGCTGGCCAGTAACATGGACGACGTCCTTGATCTATTGAACTCCACAGCTCAAAAAATTGCGATTTATCAAATCCAAGATCTTCCAACTGAGATCCAAAGCCTAGCAGAAATGGCATTTAAAGTTGCAAGCCTGGTGAAATCTGCAGTACATCGCTTAGACTCTCTTCAAAAAGGCGAGAAAATCCTAAATGACTGCCGGCAAATACTGCAGATCCGAAACGAGGCGGATGAGCTCAGTATGAACGGTATTGCGCAGTTGTTTGAAAGTGAGTCAGATCTCAAGGCATTACTCAAGAAAAAAGAAGTATATGAATCCATCAAACGGATTTTTGATAAATGTCAAAACCTCGCTAATATCATGAAGGGCATCGTACTCGAATATGCATAACGTCTTTGCCTTCATTGTATTTATTATTGCATTAGCGTTAATCTTTGATTTCTTGAATGGTTTTCATGATGCCGCTAATTCGATTGCGACCGTCGTTTCAACTCGGGTATTAAAGCCTTATTGGGCTGTTGCTTGGGCAGCATTCTTTAACTTCATCGCCTTTTTGTTTTTTAAATTAGAAGTGGCTAGTACGATTGGTACCGGCTTAATCGCGCCGTCGATTGTCAATCCTCATTTAATTGCGGCAGCGTTATTTGGCGCAATTATTTGGAACATTATCACTTGGTATTATGGTTTACCTTCCAGTTCCTCACATGCTTTAATTGGCGGATTGCTTGGCGCAGGCCTAGCTCGGGCACACTGGAATTTCAGTATCGTCAATGTAGCTGGGATCACTAAAGTCCTTGCCGCTATTTTCTTCTCTCCCTTACTGGGATTTATTTTCGGCATCTTGTTAATGCTACTAGTTATCAGGCTTTTTTGGCGAGTTCCCCGTTTAAAAGCAGACCGTTTATTCAGAAAACTACAATTAATTTCAGCTGCACTCATAAGTCTAGGGCACGGTGGTAACGATGCTCAGAAAACCATGGGTATCATTGCAGTATTACTTTACTCAGCCGGATATATAGGAAGTAAGTTTTATATACCACTGTGGGTAGTCATTACCTGTAACTTCGTGATGGCGCTAGGCACACTATTCGGTGGCTGGAAGATCGTCCGTACCATGGGAATGCGAATCACTAAATTAAAGCCGGTCAGTGGTTTTTGTGCCGAGACTGCCAGTGCTCTTACGCTATTCCTTGCCACCCGCTTCGGTATACCTGTTTCCACAACTCACACTATTGCCGGCTCGATCTTCGGGGTCGGAAGTCTATTTAACTCTTCAGCAGTGCGCTGGGGAATTGCCACCCGCATCGTGTGGGCATGGATCATCACAGTCCCTGCGGCAGCGCTGGTGGCAGTTGCCTTCTGGTGGCTCTTAGGTATTGTTGTCGGTAATTAGTTCTAAATATTCCCTAATCGTTCCCGTTCCCGCTCCCGTTCCTTTTTCCCGGATCATTTAGGCTTATTGCACATTCGCCCAACCTCCACGCAAAACTAAATAAAATTTCGATGTCTAATACATGCAGTTTTATTTTTTGATTGTCAGTGCAATAGAAGATATGGTGCATAAGGAGCAAGTAGAGGGCTGTATGGCCTAAATGATCCGGGAAAAAGGAGCGGGAACGGGAACGGGAACGATTTGGGGTGCTAATATTTAAGGTAGGCAGTACTTCGAAGGAATGAATATGTGTCGCTTCATCGCTTACCTCGGAAATCCCATTATCCTCGATGACGTATTGTATAAATCAAAATATTCACTCATCCAACAAAGTATTCGAGCGAGAGAAACAGATATTACGTTAAATGGCGATGGCTTTGGCATTGGTTGGTATGCGCCACAAATCGACCCCTACCCGGCATTATTCTCATCGATTTTGCCAGCTTGGAATGATCAAAATTTACAGTATCTCGCGCCAAAAATAAGTTCGAATTGCTTCTTTGCCCACGTTCGAGCGGCAAGCTTGGGCCAAGTGAGCCTGGAGAATAACCATCCCTTTCACTACAAGCGGATGTTGTTTATGCACAATGGTGACATCTCACATTTTGATCACATCAAACGGGTTCTTCGTCGACAGCTGTCTGATGACATTTATGCTTGGATACGAGGCCAGACTGACTCTGAACATATGTTTGCCCTGTTTTTAGATATCTTTCAGAAAAATCATTATCATTATACCGCTGAGGAAATGGGGGCTGCGATGGAAGAGACAATACATGCGATTAAAGCAATGCAGAAAAAGCATCATATTCGGGGAGTTAATTACATCAATGCAGCTTTAACTGATGGTCGAAGCATTGTTGCCGTGCGCTACATCTCATCGGAGGTTAAGCTATCACCTTCGCTCTACTACTCGGTTGGGCAGAGATACTTATATTACAAAGGTGCCTGCCGCATGTTGCCGGTCGGTCCTGGTGAAGAAAATGGGGCGGTTCTCGTGGTTTCAGAAAAATTAAACAGCGACCGATCGGAATGGCACAGGATTCCGGTTAATCACATGTTTTTAGTGAGGGATGATCTCTCAACGTCGCTAAAACGTATCAAACCTTAACTGTTTTGACTCATTTTGCTAAAGGTCTTAGCAAGCGCTGCAATAGTTTCATCTAACTCTTTTTGCTTATGAGCACTTGAAACGAAGCCTGCTTCAAAAGCAGAAGGAGCCAAATAAATATCATTTTGCAACATGTGGTGGAAGAATTTAGCAAACTTCTCAACATCACAGCCTTTGACTGCATCAAAGCTAGTCACTTCTGACTGATCAGTGAAAAACAGACCAAATAAGCCACAAGTGTGATTCACCACTAATGGAATCTTAAACTCACTCGCAGTTGCTTTAATACCTTCAACTAAATAGTTAGTGTTGGCTTCGAGTTGTTGGTAAAAATCAGGTTTACTCACTTCATCAAGACAAGCCAGTCCGGCTGCCACCGAAAGAGGATTGCCTGACAGCGTACCTGCCTGGTAAACAGGTCCAATCGGGGACATCATTTCCATAATTTCGCGTCGTCCACCAAATGCACCTGTCGGTAAGCCACCGCCAATAATTTTACCTAAAGTAGTTAGGTCTGGTTTAATCCCATAACGCTCTTGCGCGCCGCCAAGAGCAACGCGAAATCCTGTAATGACTTCATCAAAAATGAGCAGGGCATTGTACTGCGTACATAACTCACGCAGTCCTTGCAGAAAACCTTGTTGAGGCAGCACGCAGTTCATATTAGCGGCAATTGGCTCAACAATCAGCGCAGCAATTTCATCAGGGTATTGTTCAAACATACGTTGAACACTATCCAAATCGTTATAACTGGCAGTTAATGTGTGTTGTGCTAATTCTTCCGGTACGCCGGGAGAGCTTGGCACGCCAAAGGTTAACGCTCCTGACCCCGCATTAACGAGCAAAGAGTCAGCATGGCCATGATAACATCCCGCAAACTTAATAATTTTCGTCCGCTTCGTAAATGCTCTCGCCAAGCGGATTGCTGTCATGGTTGCTTCAGTACCAGAATTTACTAAACGCACCATTTCGATCGATGGCACAAAGCTACAAATCTTTTCCGCCATTTTTACTTCGAGCAGAGTAGGCGCTCCAAAACTTAAGCCCTTCGACATCACCTCTTGAACCATTTTGAGAACATGGGGATGACTATGCCCTAAAATCATGGGCCCCCAAGAAGCAACATAATCGATATAACGATGATCATTCTGATCAAAAATATAAGGCCCTGCCGCTTTTTTGATAAAAGGAGGAATCCCGCCGACACCTTGATAAGCCCGAACGGGGGAGTTAACACCGCCGGGGATGTATTGTTTTGCCATGGAATAAAGCTCGGACGATTTATCGATTATTTGCATATGGTGTTCCCCGTTGGTGATGGCGAATAATAGCATTTTTTAGCAAGGGGTAGAAAAAAATTCGTACACGTTCCCGTTCCCGTTCACGTTCCCGAATCTTAAAAGCAATTTATGCCCCAGTTTCTGGGCCCTCCGGAGTTATTTGCACGAAGCATGTAAGATTCGGGAACGTGAACGGGAACGGGAACGTGTACGGAATAACGGTTTCTTAGGTTGACCTCAGACCCGTAGATTGGCAGAATTTTGATAATTCGAAAGCGAGATCCAAATGAAAAAATACATGTGCTTACTCTGCGGCTACATCTACGACGAACTAGCCGGCTGTCCCGAAGAAGGTATTGAACCCGGAACCCCATGGGAAAAAGTTCCCGAAGATTGGCTATGCCCAGAATGTGGAGCAGGAAAAGTTGACTTTGTCATGGTCGAAATCTAAAAAGGTTTCACTACCACCAAAATCACAATCACAATCAACAAAACAGCTGGTATTTCGTTGAAGATTCGGAAAAAGCGCTCCGAGTGCTGGTTTCGGTCAAATTTGAAATCTTTGAGATATTTGCCACAGATCAAATGATAAATCCAAAGCAGACCAACGAAAGCCAACTTCCAGTGCAGCCATTTAGCCTGGAAATACCCCGAAAAGTTATAGCTAAGTATTAGCACTCCAAACAGGGTGGCTAGTATCCCACTCGGCATGATAATGGCGTAGTAGAGCTTCCTTTCCATAACTTTGAACCTAGCGATGCCAGCTTCATCGGTGGTAGTAATGTGGTAGACGAACAGACGCGGTAGATAAAACAGGCCGCTGAACCAAGTCACGACAAAAATGATATGAAATGCTTTATACCAGAGCATAGATTTACACCTAGATCTTGACTCAAAACCGTTTCTAAATGATAATAATTATCATTAAAAAACGAACTTCCATTATTAAATACTGTAAGGTAAATATGTCTACACAAGTTCAACCATTAATATTTACTCAAAAAGCAGCTTCAAAAGTATACGAGTTAATTAAAGCTGAGGGCAACCCTGAGCTTAAGTTGCGTGTTTTTATTCAAGGTGGTGGTTGTTCTGGTTTTCAGTATGGTTTTACCTTCGAGGACGTGGTCAACACCGATGATACCGTCATCGAAAAGCAGTTAGAAGATGACGTTCAAGTTCAGCTATTAATAGATCCCTTAAGCTATCCCTACTTACAAGGTGCTGAAATCGACTATAAAGACGATCTTGAAGGCGCTTGTTTTGTGATTCGAAACCCCAATGCCCAGACTACCTGTGGTTGTGGCTCTTCATTTTCAGCCTAAGTAAACACCTCCCAATATCCCTGCTTTTTTTGCGCCGGTAACGCTAGGTAAACTGCCTGGTAACCCCTCGAGAGTTTGCATCGCCAACCAAGCAAATGCCACAGCCTCCACCCATTCAGGATCTAACCCTATTTCGGCAGTGGTTGTGACTTGATGATGGCCCTTTAGGCGATCAATTCGATGAACTAGATCTGTGTTATAAACGCCACCGCCACAAAGATAAATCTGAGTAGCCTCTTTAGTGACTTGGTTGATGCCATTAATAATGGTGCTCGCTGTGAGTTCGCTCAAGGTAGCTTGCAAATCTTGGGGCTTAACCTGGGTTCCATTTAACCGCTGTTTGACCCAATTTAGATTGAAATACTCAAAGCCAGTGCTTTTGGGTGGGCGTTGTGCAAAATAAGGATCCGCAAGGAGAGATGCCAGCAAAGAATCTATTATTTGTCCCTCGCTCGCCCATCGACCGTCTTTATCATAAGGCTGGCCCAAACACTCCAGAATCCAATTGTCTAATAAGGTATTTCCAGGCCCACAATCAAATCCCATAATGTCTCGGGTTTGATCGGCTGGCAGAAAAGTAAGGTTAGAAATACCTCCAATATTGACGATCATAGAATCCTGAGTCTCGTTACGAAAAGCAAACTGATGAAAAGCAGGTGTTAACGGCGCTCCTTGGCCGCCTCTCACCATATCCCGGCGTCTAAAATCAGCAATAGTTGTGATACCTGTTATCTCGGCGATTACATTTGGATCGCCAATTTGAAGCGTAAAAGAATGTTGCAGTTCTGGTGCATGACGAATGGTTTGACCATGACTACCAATAGCGCGAATGTCTTTAGAGCTATAACCCGTTTTGCCTAGCAATTCCGTACAAACATTCGCAAACAACAAACCCACTTGACGATCCAGCTGGCCACAGCGATTAATTTCATCATTTCCTGAAACGCTAAGCGCTTGTAAAGCACTTCTGACTCCAGCAGGGTAAGTTGCTCGATGAGTGGCGAGAAGCCTAAAACTTTTGTCGGTGAGTTCGACCAAGGCAGCATCAATGGCATCCATACTAGTGCCGGACATCAACCCAATATAAAGCTGTGACATAGTTATTTCTCATTAGTCATTCCCGCGCAGGCGGGAATCTATTGTAGGTGCGACTTTAAGCATGGATTCCCGCCTGCGCGAGAATGACAGCTTAGTCTACAGTAACAGGTTTTTTGTGAGCATCCAATTTAGCGAGTAGCTTTTTAACTTCATTGTGGAATTTGCTGCGGCAGGCATGAGCAATTGACTTGCCATTAGGCAATGCAACCGTTAAAGGATTGCGATGTACGCCATTAATTCTGAATTCAAAATGTAGATGGGGACCTGTCGCCAAGCCGGAACTACCGACATATCCAATAAGCTCGCCCTGTTTAACATGGCTGCCGACTTTTAAGTTGGCAGCATATTTTGATAAATGGCCATACAACGTACTGTAATTTGAATCGTGTTTAATCATGATGGTATTACCATAGCCACCTTTGGTGCCCAAGATTGCAATTGTGCCGCTAGCAACTGATTTAACCGGGGTTCCATAGGGCGCAGCATAATCCACACCCTCATGATGTCTAAATCGGTGGAGTACAGGATGCCATCGTTTTGGATTGAAAAGACTACTAATTCGAGTGAACTTCAATGGCGCAGGCAAAAAGCGCTTCTGCATACTAGTGCCATCTGGTGAATAGTAGCCGCTATTGCCATTGGGATCAGTAAAGCGCACGGCTTGATAAGTATTGGTTGGTGTTTTGTATTCCGCTGCGATAATTTCGCCATCTTTAATCTTTTTGCCATTTAAGTAATAGCTTTGGTACAGAACACTAACTGCATCACCTGTATGATTGCCACTACCAAAATCAACACTATTTTTGAAGATCGCAGCGAGCTGAGAAAGTCGCTTAGCATCTAGGCCAGCTTTTTTTGCTGAGCCACTGACAGTCCCTAATACCACAAATTTTGCAAAACCTTGCTTGGATTCTAACGGAACTGTTTTTAATGCATACTTAAATGCGTCATTTATTTTATTAACGGTTAAAGTACTGGTTGGATCGACCACATAGCTAAGTTGTTGGAATTTTTTATCTTCATTAAGTGTCAAGGTCATTTTCTGACCAGGTTTTAGATGTTTAAGCGTATCATTGGTGCCACCTGCTTTGATAATTGCGGCCACTTCTTTTTTGGTAATCCCTACTCTGGAGCAAATTTTACCTAGGTTATCCTTTGCCTTCACAGTCACAGCAATGACTTTACTACCTACTTTTAAAGTCAAAGGCTGAGGTTCCACCGTCGTTTTGGCGCTATCTTCAAATATCTGGGAATTTTGCTGAATATTGTTTTGGATATTTAAGGTGGTTGCTTGGGCTTCTTCTTCTAGTGAGACATTTTGAAATGATGTTTCGGTAGAAGCTGGGGTCGGTGCTTGCGAAAGATTAGTTGCAAGCTTCGGAGTTGAGTGATTTAGCTTAAGAATAAAAAACACAACGGCCAAAACGAGAAACATGCAGCCCGCAATTAGTTGCCATCGTTTCGTTCTAGCAGTTCTTTTTTCAAATAGCGCAAAGGTGTTTCTTTGCTGTTTATAATAATAAATCTTCATCTAGGTCCATTTATATTTTTTTTATTCCAGGCAGGTGATCTGAGCTACGAGATTATTGATTAGTAAAACTTTTTTGCTATGCGCAAGATTATTAACTATTATTCGAGTGCCTAAATGATATAAGTTAATGCCGGAGAATGCAATGGTCACTGAACTTGAAGCCCTAGAACTGCTTAAAAGGGGTGTCGTAGAAACGCTGATTGAGAGCGAATTTGAAGAGCGTCTAAAATTAGATCGACCCTTAAGAGTCAAGGCAGGTTTTGACCCAACTGCTCCGGATTTGCACCTTGGTCATACCGTTCTGATTAACAAACTTCGACAATTTCAAGATCTTGGCCACGAGGTACTTTTTCTAATTGGTGATTTTACTGGCATGATCGGTGACCCGACTGGAAAAAGCGCGACTCGGCCGCCATTGACCCAAGAACAAGTGGTTGCAAATTCCCAAACGTATCAACGACAAATTTTTAAGATCCTAGATCCTGAAAAAACAAAGATCGTTTTTAATTCCACTTGGATGAATGAATTAACTTCTGCAGATTTGATCAAACTTGCTGCAACGCATACTGTGGCGCGAATGTTAGAGCGAGATGACTTCCAAAAAAGATATGCAGCAGGGCAACCCATCGCTATCCACGAATTTTTGTATCCATTACTACAAGGATATGATTCCGTCGTCATGAAAGCTGATGTGGAGTTAGGCGGAACCGATCAAAAGTTTAATCTCTTAATGGGAAGAGAGCTCCAGAAAATATACGGCCAACCCTCACAAATTGTGATGACCTTACCTTTGCTAGAAGGCCTAGATGGTGTTCAAAAAATGTCGAAATCACTCGGCAATTATATTGGAATCGATGAAGCACCCACTGAAATTTTCGGCAAAGTCATGTCAATTTCGGATAATTTGATGTGGCGCTATCTTGAGTTACTAAGTTTTCGCCCAAGCTCAGAAATTAATCATTGGCATCAAGAAGTTGCTGCAGGCAGAAATCCCAAAGAAATCAAAATCTTGTTAGCCGAAGAATTAGTAGAGCGTTTTCACAGCGCAGAAGCTGCACAACAAGCGCACCAAGATTTCAATGCTCGCTTTCAGCGCAATGAAATCCCACAAGATCTAGAAGAAATTGTAATCGAAGCCCCTGAAGGCGAACTTAAGATCGCTTATATTTTGAAGCAAGCCAATTTAGTAACAACTACCTCCGAAGGAATCAGAGCTACCAACCAAGGTGGTGTGAAGATTGACGGCGAACGCATCAGCGATCCCCAACTTATAATCAAAGCTGGTACGAGCCACGTCTACCAGGTCGGCAAAAGAAAGTTTGCGAAGATTCTATTGAAATAGTCTTTTCAACTTCGTATCGATATTGCTATCAAATTAGCGAAAGATTATAGTAGCCACACTTTTGCTGTCACAAGGGAATGACTCCTAATGAAAAGGATAATGAAGGACACGTTCGTCGCAATCGCCCTGTTAACGACCCTCTTTTCTGCTCCAAGTTATGCCCAATCCTGCGGCGCTGACAGCTGCTTACCTTGCGGTGAAGTCATTACCAATAATCCTGGCGTATCGTACGAAGCACCTGTGGCCCCCTTTACTAATTACATGGCAACCTCTTCTTGCTGTCGAAATCCCAATAATTATTTTGGTGGTTTTTATGGAGGAGTTGGTTGGGGGCTTGGAGTGACAAACTACCATTTGAAAATCCAAAATTCATCTCCCTTCGGATTGGATGAGCAGAGTCGTAGTTACTTAGTAGGTAATGCCAACTTAGGTTTTAATCTTGTTATCAATTACTTCGCTTTAGGGGTAGAAGTTGGTTATGACTACCGATCTAGAAGTAATCCCGTAAGTTATTTTCCTTTAACAGATTCTCTTCTGACAGTTTTGATAGATCCGGATGAAATTTTTGATGATCGTTTAGTTTTTGTGACCCCTTGCAAAGCTCGCTACGATATTACCTCGCACGGTTCAGCGTATGCCGATCTCTTGCCTGGTGTTGCATATAAACAATTTACTGCATATTTGCGTTTTGGTATTGAGCAATCCAAATATCAACTTCAAAGGCGAGTTTGTTTTCCTAGCGTTCTTGTTGTCGAGGATGCAGGATTTGATGTCACAATTCATGACACTGATTTTATTTTTGCGCCAGCAAAAAGAAGTATCGCTGGTTATAGATTAGGGGCGGGATTTGGTGTTGCAGCTACACGCCATGTTAGTTTCCATTTAAACTTCATTCACACTTTTGTTAATAAGCAAAGCTTTACGCCTAATGTGGCCTCGATTATAGCGAATGCTCCAGTCATCGTGCCCGATCCTGTGGTCCTCAATCCTGAAATTGATACATTTCCTGTTCTGGGCAATCTTGCAGGTAAGATCACTATTGAGCCGCAACGAAATGAAGTGATCTTTGGTGTCAGATTTACATTATAAGAGAGGGGCGAAGAGGACATGTCTTTGAACAAAAAACTAATCAACAGTACTGCCCTAGCGCTTGCCTTTGTGGTTACTCCAGTTTTGGCTGATGCACCTTGTCTACCGTGCGGTGAAGTTATTATTAATTCCGAACTTCCTACTCCTTCAGAGTGTAATCGCGTTGCACCTTTTCAAAATTTCCTTGCTACAACTGAAAACTGCATTGTGCGAGGGACCTGGAGTGGTTTCTATATAGGAACTGGGGCTGGTTTCGGTAGCATCGATTACAATCTGAATATACCCGGTATCACGCCATTGGTTGCTGGTAAGAACATCAATAGTTTTGATAACACTTATATGACTGAATATGCTTCAGTCGGGTACTCATATCAGGTCCGAGGTTTCTTCTTAGCGGCCGAGTTAGCTTACTATTACCAATCCACAACCGCGCCGTTCTATTACGAAGATCCAAGTTTTACTAATCTCATCAGTGCTGTGACTGATACGGTTGTCACGATCACGCCTTGTACAGTTAGATTAGATATCAATGCTCATAATCACGCGGCTTTAGATTTCATGCCAGGTTTTATATTTTCTAACAGGCTGGCCATCTATGGCAGGATCGGGGCGGAATACAGTAATTACAGTTGGCAACGAAGATTGTGTTTCCCCGATGCAGGGGTCATCTCGTTGCCTCTAATAGGTGATGTTGCGCTGCTAGTCGATGATGATGAGTTTGGAGATCTGCAAAGTGATAGTGCTGTCGATTTTAGATTTGGCGCTGGGATTTCCTTTGCAGTCAGTCCACATGTCAGTTTTAATTTAGACTATATTCACGTCACAGGCAGCAAGTTGATCTTTACACCGAATGCTACCGCCCTACAAGCTAATGTGCCCATTGATTTTGATATTATCGTGCACCCTGATGCGGTGGTCACCACCAACCTTGCCACTTTAGAGGCCGAAAACAGAATAAGCCCTACGCGAAATGAAGTTTTACTTGGCGTACGCTTTATCTTTTGATGAAAAACGTCTAAATATATCCTACTATTTACATAGAGATCCTATTTGTCTCAGTAGTTTGCATGAAAATTTCATGCAAAACTGGCAATTTCTATACATATCTACTATACTTAAACAGTATTCAACTTCAACAACAAGCAATTTTTGCGGGCTGTAAAATAACTTAAAAAAAGGTGTTGACTTTATAACCCCAGTCGGTAGAATTGCCTTCCTGTCTTGAGTGACAAGTAAACAAAGCTCTTTAAAAATCTAGTAAATAAGCAATTTGTGTGGGCATTTGCACGATGTAGTAATCACGAAATTAAGATTATTGTTATCGATGCAATTGACCTAGAAATTTTTTTGAAGTCAGTAATATTGTATCGAGCTAGAAATTGTAGCGAAAGCTACTACAGATTAAACTGAAGAGTTTGATTCTGGCTCAGATTGAACGCTGGCGG
>DJAM01000111.1:0-151 GCA_002429595.1 Coxiellaceae bacterium UBA6002 | reverse complement strand
CGGGTGAGTAATACATAGGAATCTGCCCTAAAGAGGGGGATAACACGAGGAAACTCGTGCTAATACCGCATAATCTCTAAGGAGCAAAGTTGGGGACCTTCGGGCCTAACACTTTAGGATGAGCCTATGTCGGATTAGCTTGTTGGTGGGG
>DJAM01000085.1 GCA_002429595.1 Coxiellaceae bacterium UBA6002 | reverse complement strand
AGGGCCTAACATACAAGGGCTCGGTTTTGTCATTCCCGCGTAGGCGGGAATGACATAAAAAGTCGAAATTAGAGTGAATGACGGCTAAGCAATAATAAAACAATCAGTGAGAGATACTAAGTGAAACGAGTACGGAAGAAAGAAAGCAGTTTTTCGTTGTTGTATAAAATGCATCAGCGGTTACGAGAAGGCATCTTGATTTTTATTTTGGCTATTTCCTTACTGTTATTGCTTTCCTTATGTACCTATCAAGCGACGGATCCTAGCTGGTCTAACACAGGTCAGACTCAAGATATTGCCAATGCCGCTGGAAAAGCAGGGGCGTGGCTTGCTGATATTCTGTTATATATTTGTGGTTATCTCGCTTATTTGTTTCCCTTCATGTTTTCCTATTCCGCTTGGCAAAGTTTTCAAAAGCATAAGTCAGATACTGAAAACCACCATTCATCTTTGCTGTATTTAAAAGCAATGGGATTCCTCTTATTCCTATTTGCCGGAACTGGTATCGCAAGCTTGCATTTTGCACCCTCTGACCACTTGCCTTTTACGGCCGGTGGGGTGATCGGCAATATTGTTGGGTATAGTATGATCAAAATTTTTAATGCCACGGGTTCAGGTTTGATACTCTTTGCCTTGTTTTTGGTGGGCTTAACCTTGTTCACTGGTTGGTCGTGGTTAAATATTGCAGATGCGATTGGCAAATTTGTGTTGGAACGAGCTGGTAGCTTAAAAAATATGAATCCCAAGCCCAAAGCAGTGTCAAAAGAACCTAAAGTGGTGACTAAAAATGCCACTGTTAAAACTGAGCCCACGTTTGAGAAACCGGCCATTGTCCGGCTGGATCAAAAATTAAAAGTGGAAGATGAAGACGATGATGAAAAAGAATTCATCAATTATTTAGCGCCTAGTGTTCCTAAGCCTAAAAAAGAAGTACGACCACCAGTTGTTCCAAAAGAAACTGTAATGTATGAGCCTGGTCTTGAAGGTACCTTTCCTTCGATCACCTTACTCGATATGCCTGATAAAGCAATTGCTAAGGGCTATACCAATCAACAATTGGAAAATATGTCTAAGGAGGTTGAGCTGCGGCTTCAAGATTTTGGCATTGATGTGAAAGTAGTTGCCGTGCATCCAGGACCGGTCGTGACTCGCTTTGAATTGCAGCTTGCGGCAGGCACTAAAGTTAGCCGAATTAGCACGTTGGCCAAAGATTTGGCAAGGTCTTTGTCTGTCATTAGCGTTCGAATAGTTGAAATCATTCCCGGCAAGCCAGTAATTGGCCTTGAGTTACCTAACCAACATCGAGAAATGGTCCGACTGCGTGAGGTGCTTGCTTCATCACAATACGAAAATACCAATTCCCCACTCGCTTTGGCGCTAGGTAAGGATATTGCAGGTCATCCGGTTATAGTCGATCTTGCTAAAATGCCACATCTCCTTGTAGCGGGTACAACAGGTTCAGGTAAATCCGTTGGACTCAATGCAATGCTGCTTAGTCTACTGTTTAAAGCATCGCCACAAGAATTGCGGATTATCATGATTGACCCCAAGATGTTGGAGTTGGCTATCTATGAAGGCATTCCACATTTATTAACGCCAGTGGTTACGGATATGAAAGATGCCGCCAGCGCCTTGCGTTGGTGTGTCGCCGAAATGGAACGACGCTATAAATTAATGGCTTCCTTAGGCGTCAGAAATATTGCCGGCTACAATCAGAAAGTCAAAGATGCCAAAAAGAAAGGCGCACCTTTACTCGATCCACTTTGGCAAGAAGGAATGGGAACGGAGCAGCAATTACTTCAAGAATTACCTTATATAGTGGTGTTAGCAGACGAGTTTGCTGACATGATGATGGTTGTTGGCAAGAAAGTTGAAGAACTCATTGCCAGAATCGCACAGAAAGCCAGAGCTGCAGGCATTCATTTAATACTAGCAACACAACGACCCTCGGTTGATGTGATTACCGGCTTAATTAAAGCCAATATTCCAACCCGAATCGCGTTCCAAGTCTCATCGAAGATCGATTCTCGCACTATTTTAGATCAACAAGGCGCAGAGCAACTCTTAGGTCATGGTGATATGTTGTACTTAGCGCCAGGAACAGGCGTGCCAGTGCGTATTCATGGCGCTTATGTAGCAGATGAAGAAGTACATCGAGTAGTGAATGATTGGAAGCGCAGAGGCCGTCCAGATTACTTAGAGGAAATCTTGCAGGTAGGCGATGGCAGTAGTGGCGATATGTTTGCAAGTGGCGAAGAAGACAGCGAAGCCGATCCACTCTACGATCAAGCGGTGCAAATTGTCATTGAATCCAGAAGGGCCTCGATCTCAAACATACAAAGACGCTTGAAAATTGGCTATAATCGCGCTGCTCGTTTGGTCGAAGCGATGGAGATGGCAGGTTTGGTAGGTCCGATGGAGTCGAATGGGACACGTGAAATTTTAGTGCCGCATGGTGATTAGTGTTCTGTCATTCCCGCTGGCCTGTCATTCCCGCGAAGGC
>DJAM01000104.1:3161-3386 GCA_002429595.1 Coxiellaceae bacterium UBA6002 | reverse complement strand
TTCGATGTAATCAAATATCGCAGATTTTGCCTCCTCTCTAGTTTTAAATGATTCATGATAAATACTTTCAACTTTTAGCGAACGAAAAAAACTTTCCATCGCAGCATTATCCCAGCAATTACCTTTGCGACTCATACTGCAAATAATGTCATGATCCTTGAGTAAGGATTGATAGTTTTTGGATGCATACTGAACGCCACGATCTGAATGTAAAAGTAAACCAGA
>DJAM01000104.1:0-2941 GCA_002429595.1 Coxiellaceae bacterium UBA6002 | reverse complement strand
CAGCCAATAATTTGTCGTGAAAATCCGTCAGGGTCAAGTACACACATTACCCAAAGCTAATTCCAATTGATTTTTGTCGAGTTATTAGTGTTACCTTGAGGCATGACTAGATCCCTCATTATTTATTTCAAAGTTACACAGGAAATACACAGACCTTTCATCCACCAATTTCAATCAGAAGATAAATCCTTGATTTCATTGATGGGCCCGCTTGGACTGGAGAGAGTTATCGTTTTTGAGCTTAAAAAAATAAGGGAAATAGAACACCTAACTAAAATTGAAGTAGCAAAGAAAATTCATACCAGTCGTTTACTTGAAACTAATCCAGACGTCTTAGCGATTATATTTGAGCTTAGCAGCGAAAATAAATTTCCTTTGAACATAAAATAGAGGTGAAAATATTAAAAAAAATTAATGAAGGGAGAGTTGAGAGCGAAAAAGGTTTTTCTATACGTTTAATAGGCTTAGAGCAATTGAGATATAAGGACGGAAATTGCACAATCGATTTTGAGTGGAATTATGATCCTAAATCAAATAAAACATATATATTTTTATCAGATTCTGAAAACCTCACATTTTTAGAAAAAAAGCAAATTATTAACAATATTAAAGAAGCTGTAAAGCTTTGTGGGTCAGCGCAATGCTTTTAGCTTAAAAAACAACTCATTTGTATTTAACGAAATGCAAAACACAACAAATCTTAAGAGACCAATGGAGTCAATTACACACTACCCAACCTTATTAGTATGCATTTGAAAACAAAATGGGTAATGATACGGTACACACATTACCCAAGCAAAACAGAGTAGATTAGGATCCGTTAGCTTGACCTTTTTTCTTAGCTTATATCCGTTTTTGAATTATATTGATCCAGTGATGTCGCAATTGCCGCCATTTCTTGCCATTCATCAAAGGTAAAACTTTTACTCGATATTACATGTGGAATACCATCTTGTTGTCTAGGAAGATTAGGTATGTTGATGTCTGATGATTCAATCAAACCTAGCTTGTCCTTATTGAAATATAATGGCGTACCTCGCAGTAGCATGAGTGGAAATGCATAAATTGTTTCAATTTCATGTTGTTTGCAAAAATCAACTGAACTTTTAAATGATTCTAGGGTTTGTCCAGGAAGACCAAAAATTAAAGATACTTCAATAGGGATTTTTCTTCTTTTTGTTTCAGCCAATATCTCGTCAACTTTTTTCATATTATTAGGTCGATCAATTAGTGCTTGTTCATGTTTGTGAATAGTCTGCAAACCGAATTCTAAAACAGTTCTACCTTTGTGATTAAGTTTTTCTGCGATATCAAGAAATTCTGGCACTACCATTTCCATGCGAGCTTGTAACGATAATTTTCCTGTATAATTTCTATCAAAAAATTCATTAAGCACATTAAGATAGTTTGGTCCTGAATTAAAAATAGGATCCAGTACAGCTATATCATTGATAATAGGGTGCTGCGTTATCCAATCAATTTCTTGCATGATTCGTGATTCTTGAAAATAACGACGTATTTGGCTGGAATCGGATTCCCTATGTTGACAGAAAGAACAACGGAACGGACAACCGCGTTGAGTTTCCCAGCGGATAAAAGATTGTGGCGGGATTATTCCACTTAAAAAAGGTGATGGTATATCAGAAAAATTCACTTTAGCAGATAATCCAAGATCAAGTTCATTCGCATAATGAACACCGAAAATAACTGGTTTGTCATGAGTCGAAAGCATTAGTTGTAGCAAGGCTTCTTCTGCATAACCTCTAACAAATATATCAACAGCAGGATAGTATTGTTCAATACCTTTTTTAACATAACTTACTTGAGGTCCGCCTAATATAATTTTGCCTTCAAATCCTTGGTGACGAATTTTTGATATAATTTTTTGTAAGGCATTTTCATTCCATATATAAGCACCCAATGCCAAATACGTTTCTTGATTCGTTCCTCTATTACTCATAATAAAGTCAGCAACCGAGTTAACTGAAAATTCTGGGTTGTTGACCGCCCAAGATTTTTCAACGACGGCAATATTTTTTTCACGTAAGCTTGCTAATATAGATGCGTGTCCCAAAGCCATTGGAGGATCTTTTGGCCTTGTCCAATCAAGTGAAATGAGAATTAATTTTCGGCTTGCTGATGCGTCAGCAAACTGAGAGGAGTGATTATCAAAAGGAGTGAACATTATCCTGCCTTACAATTTACTGACAATGATTTCAAGGATTCTTGAAAAATAGGGAGACATCGTTTGATGCATAAAAATTTTACTATGTATGATGGTGTATTATATATTATTATAATAATAATAGCTTTGCATATTTTTCTAACCGGGTCAGGTGGCCCACCCACTTGTTATAAGGACTTGTTATGCAAATTTGGATAGATGCAGATGCTTGTCCGGTAGCCATAAAAAAATCGTTTACAAAGCAGCGGTTCGCACACAAACATATGTTACTTTAGTTTCGTGAGCGATCCGGCAACTCCATCTTTTTTTTATTTTTGCAATAGTATTAGCAACTCAATTGACTCTTGAATTAGATTCACATTTTGATTCAAACTATATTCATTGACGCCAGTCATATCCTTGGCGAGCTGCTGTAATCTTTGTAATAAAGCAGTTGCTCCTCACGACAATCGTCCATTTTTTGCAATATCGAAACAACTGAATTTTAAAGATGCAACAGGTCTCAAGATCGACCATGCAGAATTAACAGGTGCAGAAATTCATGCGCCTGGTGCTGAAATCGACAAAGTCACAGGACATACTCAAAAACTTAAAAGCGAGTATACACAGATTGGACTTTCGCTTAATCCAATGGAGCTTGTTCAAAGTTTTGGAGAAAATAGTGAGGAGCAAAATAAAGATAGCAATCCCATCACGATGATAAATTTACCATTTCGTATTGTGCGTAAAGAAGCAGAACAACGATCTGTCGTCACT
>DJAM01000035.1 GCA_002429595.1 Coxiellaceae bacterium UBA6002 | reverse complement strand
TTACAAGAACTAGCAAGCCAAAAATTACCCGATTATATGGTCCCAAGTGCTGTGATGTTTATTGATAAGTTTCCACTAAATCCAAATGGGAAATTGGATAGGAAGAAGCTGCCGGTTCCCAATGGAAAAACTGTAGTTTCTGGGACTGACTACATAGCACCAAAATCAATATTAGAGATACAAATTGCATCCCTGTTTGCAGAAATATTAGGCCTTGAAAATGTAGGCATTGAAGATGACTTTTTTCTCCTTGGTGGAAACTCCATATCAGCTCTTAAACTGATAGGACTATTCAAGGAAAAATTTTCACTTAGGATTTCAATTGTAGATTTTTTACAGGGCCCGACTGTTAAATGTGTGATTAATAAACTGACAACTATCAAAACTAGCAATAATGAAAATGCGTTTATAACTATAAAAAAAGAAGGCCGAGGAATACCTTTAATATTAGTGCATCCTGGGAATGGCTTAGCATTTTGTTACTTCGGATTATTGGAATATTTGGATTGTCCTATTTTCGCTATAAACAATCCAAAATTCGGCAGAAAAGAGCAATCCTATGACTCATTCCAGGAGATGGCAAAAGATTACTGTACTTTGCTAAAAAAACACTTACCAAACGGACCTTACCGAATTGGAGGCTTTTCCTCTGGCGGTATAGTTTCGATAGAAATGGCAAAAATCTTGCAGGAAGCTGGTGAAACAATTGAACAAGTAATACTGATAGATACTGTTTACAAAAAGTTGAGTGATAAGCCTTTAGAAGCTAAAAGTTTGCAAGAGCAAGTTCATGACTTAATAGCTGGCGAAGGGATAAATGTTAATAGTGAATTTGCAGATGCTCTCCAGATTGAATTTCAGAATACAGATAGACTGTTGCAAAATTATCTACCACCCCACTACCCTGGACAAATCATTTTGCTAAAAGCAAGAGATATAGAGGATGTTTCATTAGAGCCTCTCTTGGAGCAGCTTTATAATTATTTTGAGCAATCATTAAGCAATATTGTTGTTTTCAGTTTACCAGGAGCCCATAGATTTTTATTTGATGTAAAATGCCTCCAGACAACTGCTAGTACCTTAAAGCTAGCATTAGATTGTAAGCTATGGATTAGTAAACTTAACCCCTTGCCTTTAAACAAATTAGAAAAGCAATTTCTTATTTCAGCTCGTTGCAAAGATCTATTTGTTGTAAAGTTATTACTACAAAATTTTGCTTCACGATTGAACATTAATACCCAGGATACTGAAGGCTACACAGCATTGCACTGGGCTGTACACCATCATGATAAAGAACTTGTATATCTCTTATTAAAAGCAAGAGTAAACAAACAAATAGCTGAAGTTTCTGGTTTAACGCCAGCATTGTTGGCTGACAAGCTAGGTTATACCGATTTATCTGTTTTTATTAAGTCTCATTCGAATGAGGCTGGAGTTTCGTCCTCTTTCTTTACGCAACCTCATCAGAAAATAAATGAGGAAGAGCAGAAAGAGGTTAAAAAGGGTTCCCATGAAATATATAAAAAAACTTAATCAATAGGTGAGAAATGAAAGAGAAATTTAAATTACTGAAAAATGGGCTATCCATGGTCTTCAAGAAAGAGAACACAATTCCGCTTTCTGCTGATTTTTTATTAACAGCAGCAAATATAGGTTTGAATCTCGCTTCACCTTATCTCTTAAGTGATGCCTTCAGTAAATTAGCATCAAAAAAAAATCATGAAATTCTCGGGATTGAAATTACCCCAGTACAATTGGCTGCGTTGTTCGGAATTACATGGGGTTTAAGCCGCCTTACGTTAACAATAAGAAAAATAGCTGTTAATAGAGTAGCCGCTAGAGGTGTAAGGTATTTATTGTCAGATTTTACCAAGCATCTAATGAGTTTATCTCTGGAATATCATGCAACAACTCCTCCAACTACTTTTTTCGAAATAGAAAATAAATGTTTTCAGGCTTTTCCTGACTTTTCCACAGAATTCTTAGTGAATTTGTTCCCAACGACTATCGAAGTGTTACTTGCTGTAACTATTCTTTCTTCATTTTACGGTGCGGATGTCGGTTTATCACTGTTGGCTGTTTTGAGCGTGTATACATTTTATAATGTATTGACTGCCAAAAAGATTTCTGCCGCTCAAGATGCTTGTCTTCAAACTGGTTTCCAAACTCATGCAGCTTTTGACAGCGTAGTTAAAAATTATGAGACGGTTCATTGCTTTAATACTAATGAGTTAGAACTGATGAGAATGGACTCTAAGTATGCTGAATTCGAAAAAGCGATACTGAGAAAACTGAGAACGCCAGACAAAGTTGCCTTAGGTCAATTGTTGATAACAGGAATTGGGCTAACTCTATTATTGGTGCTCATGAGTTATAAAGTTACTAATGGAGAGTTAGCGATTGATGACTTCGCCCTTATTTGTTTTTACCTACTTCTTTTTTCTAGCCCCTTAGCAAATTTCGGCGAAGCTGTTAATAAAGCGCGTGTCGCTCTCTCTGACTTAGAAACTGTTTTCAATTTTCTAGCAATTGAGCCAGAAATCGTAGAGTTACATCCAAATGATCATCTTAATATCACACAAGCTACTGCTAATATTGAGTTTAAGCACGTGACATTTGGTTATGAAGGGACCCCTTTGATGCTAGATGATGCATCGTTCACAATACCTGCTGGCAAAAAAACAGCGATTGTTGGTGTATCAGGTACCGGTAAAACTAGTATTGGAAAACTATTATACAGATTTTATGAACCTAATTCAGGCAGGATCGAGATTAATCAACAGGAAGTACGAGAAATCAGCGTTAATTCTTTGAGAGCTGCGATCAGTCTTATACCTCAAAAACCCGTAGTCTTTAACGATACAATTTACAACAATGTAGAATATGGTGGATTAGCATTAGCTGCTCCTGGGAGACCGCCAAGGGAAAAAGTAGTAGCAGCTATAAGAGCAGCATGCATGGAAGATTGGATCTCCAGATTGCAACAAGGAATGAACACCAGGATAGGAGAGGGAGGCAAAAAGATTTCAGGAGGTCAATTGCAGAGACTCGCTATAGCGAGAGCTATAATGAAGGAATCGTTTATCTACATAGTTGATGAAGCTACATCATCTCTTGATGCTGCCACGGAGAACCAAATACAAAATAATTTCGATGAAATATCAAAAGGCAAAACGACTCTTATCATCACACATAGATTAACGACAGTTATGAATGCTGACAAAATAATTGTCTTAAATGAAGGGAAGGTAGCTGAAGAAGGAACACACTCAGAACTTCTTTCGTTGAATGGGTATTATGCAAGAGCTTGGCATGAGCAATCTAAATTCTTCTTAGAAAAGAGCCTGCCAGTAAATGACTTACACGAAGAAGAAGATGTCGAAGAGGAAAAAGAACAAATTGAGGAGCCTCCAGCATTGAGTTTGCGTAAAAAAAGTCACGAGATAAAGCCTTCTGACAGTCAACTAGCACCTCCTCCTAATTTGGATTCAAAAGAGAAAGGTAAAGCGACATCAGAAAGTACTACCTTGTTTTTTGCAAAACCAAAAAGATCTAGTAATGATGTCAAGCATCTTTTAGAAGAAGACATCGAAGAAGGTATGAGTTACGGTTCAATACAGCGAGAAGCAAGGCAAGAAGAGGATGAGAAAAAAGAAAAATGTTCAATTATGTAACACGAGTCTACTAGGCGGAGCTGGGACCACACTTAATTTTTGTATCAGGTGTTAAGGGTTTGCATTCAATTGAAGACTGTTTGCTTATGCCTTTTAGATAAACATCA
>DJAM01000053.1 GCA_002429595.1 Coxiellaceae bacterium UBA6002 | reverse complement strand
ACTTGTTCGCGGGACGTCGGCAATAACTGTGGTCGCGGGATGTTGGCAATAAGGAGGTCGCGGTGAATCGGTAATAAGCGAGCAAGCGTGGGCCTAGGCCATAAAGAATGACGTAGTAAAAGACAGGAACGACGACAAATTCTTTTTTCTACTAGGCCTATACTTGGGCAATTAGTAAGAACAATTTATGGAGGATTTTTATGCATACAAGGATCGAATATCAGAAGGTGGCCCCAGATGCGGTTAAAACCCTGTTAGGATTTGAAGGATATATCAATAAATCTGATCTCGAGAAACCTTTATTAGAGTTGGTGAGGCTCCGTGCTTCCCAGATAAACGGTTGCGCTTATTGTGTCGACATGCATTGTGCTGATGCTCTTAAGGCAGGTGAATCTGAGCGGCGGCTAAATTCTGTGGTTGTTTGGCGTGAGTCGACTTTCTTTACTGAACGTGAGCGGGCGGCTTTGGGTTGGACTGAGGCAGTAACCTTATTGCCTAAGACGGGTGCTTCGGATGATGTTTACGAAGAAGTTAGAAAGCATTTCAGCGAAAAAGACCTAGTTGATCTTACTATGGCGATTATTGCGATAAATAGCTGGAATCGATTTGCCGTTAGTTTTCGGATGAAAGCCAAAGCTTGAGCTTAAATGTAAACAATAATTGAACGAGAAGAAAATCATCACAAGGAGTATGGGCAACCAAATAAAAAGAAGTAATTTTAAATTTATAATGCGGTGCCGCTGAAACAGCATGAGAAATATCACCAAAGTTTTTGCGTGATAATCTAGAAGAGTCTAGAGACTGTTAATTAACAAAGATGCTTGATGAGAGGCTTATCGTTTATCTAACATCTTCGCTACTTTCTCCAGTTCATTTTCGTTAAATACCAAGACATTATTTTGCCGTAATAATGCTGCGGTAACGCCTTCCCCTAAAATTTTTGTGTTGTTGAAACTGCCATCATAAATTCTACTGCTGCCACAAGAAGGGCTACCATCTTTCAAAATGGCTATTTTTATTTGATGCTCCAATGCGAGATCCAATGCCAATTTGGCGCCTTTGAGATAAGACTCAGATTCATCAGTGCCATTGCTAGAAACCACATTTGCAGCTCTAATCAATACTGCATGGCCGCCACCATTGCCAACGATTTCAGAAGAGGGTCGTGGGATGTGCATTTCTGCTTGTACTTCGGGACAGATTTTAATTATCCTGCCTTCTTCAAGCCATCTTTTAACGAGAGGATGCTCACAAAATGAATTATGGCCACCGTCATAGCGGACTTTTTCACCCAGCAAGCATCGACTGATTAGAATTTTTTCCATTCTAAGATCTCATTCTCTAATTTGATTCAAGAGAATACTCTCTAAATCTTTGCATTTAACCTTAAAGAAAACATTATCAAGAAAGCACTTTTCAAATTGTGGTGGCAGTTGGTTGGCGCTTATTTTATTAAAGCCATATTTCACATAAAAGTTATTGGCCGCTTGAAGTTTGCTAACCGTTCCAAGATATAAGTATTTAAATTGATGCTTTATCGCGGTTTTAATCAGGACTTGCAGAAGCTTTTGAGATATGCCTCTACCGCGGTAGTTGGCTGCCACAAAAAACTTTTTTAACTCCGCGGCTGTGTTATTTATTTTTTTTAAGCCGATTGAACCGACAATTTTGCCATTATCATCGACTGCATACCAAAAATTTGAGCTATTGTTATAATAATATTCTGGCTCAGCTTTTAATATACCACTGTTTAGATCTGATGTAATTGGCAACGTAAATTCATTTTTCTGAATGTTCTCAATCATGTCTATTATTTGCAAGCGCAGTACTCGCGAGGTTGAGAGAGTGTGGATTTTGATTCCTTCTTGTAGTTTTCGATTTTTTTGCAAAGCTTTCGAGTAGAGTTGCATGGCAGCAATTATTTGGTTTTGCTCATTAAGATTTAAAAAGGTTAGGGCGCCTTTTACTTTTTTATTAGTAAACTCATCAATGCGTTGTATTTCGTTTACACCTTTATTAGTTAATTGCAACAGTTTCTCGCGGCGATCGATGCCATCAGATGACTCTACAAGATGTTCTTTCGCTAGAGAAGTAACAACCCGTGAGGTGCGGGATTTTGAAAGCAGCAGTAGTTCTCCTAGTTTAGCGATGGTTATATTAGGTTGGTTTTGAATCTCAATTAATGCGTGCCACTCCTGTGTCGTTCTATTCGACGGAACATTATTTAGTTTCAATAGACCTAACTCTCGAATTAATTGTCGTGCTGCATTTCGAATATCGCTCGTTAAATCTTTTTTAGCCATTAATTTCATTTCGGTTAAAGTGCTTGATTCAAAAAGCAGATGCGTGTGCCAAAACCAATCAAAACCGCTCCCATAACTTTAGAGAGATAACCTTGTATTTTGCTGATATTACGTTTAACTCTGCTATGTGTTATGACGGTAGCAAGTAGCGTAAACCAAACCAGATGCACCAATGAAATCTCAATACCAAAACCGATACGTTCGAACCAGGTAGATGATGAATCGATGGCTAAAGTAAAGAACGCCAAAATAAACATAATTGCCTTAGGATTAAGTAAATTACACAAAAGTCCTTGCATGAAGGCTTGATAAGGAGTGAGTACTTGAAACTCCTTAACTTCATTTAGTTTAAGAGCGCTATTTTTTGAGAAAATGCTTTTTATTCCTAAATAGATGATATAGGCGGCGCCAAGATATTTGATGAAATTGAATAGCAATAATGAATGTGTAATCACCACCGCTAATCCTAATACAGAGTATACGGAGTGGACGAGAAGACTCGCAGTAATGCCAACCGCAGTCATAATCCCAGATTTTCTGCCTGAAAACATAGAATTCTTAATCACCATAGCAAAGTCAGGTCCGGGAGAAATTGCCGCTAATATAATTAATAAACTGATAGCAAAAAAATGTGCCATTTACCTACCTCTTCAGTATGTTTCCTTTGTTACTAATTTAACGAATATAGCTGCATAAAGCAACCTAATTCATTAAAATGGCGCTTTAGCCTAAATGGTTAACTTCACCCACAAGTGTTTCATCAATAAAGAATTGTACTATCATTTTAAAAAGCCTTTCCTGAGGTATAAATGGCAAAGAACTACGATGCAATCATCATTGGAACTGGACAAGCCGGGCCATCGTTAGCCGGAGATCTGGCAAAGCAGGGACTGCAAGTAGCAATCATTGAACGTAAGCTGTTTGGTGGTACTTGTGTGAATACTGGTTGTATTCCTTCAAAAACCATGTATGAAAGTGCTCGTAAGGTTTACTTTGCAAGGAACTTAGATTTTTTTGGAGTTGAGATGGATCAACCCAAAGTCAATCTCAACAAAATTGTGGCCAGAAAAGCTCGAATTGTCGAACACTATCGCTCCAGTCTTAAAGATTGGCTCGAAGGCATAAAGAATTGCGATGTTTACAAAGGGCATGCTAAGTTCATTGATAATTATACAATTGCAGTTAATGATAAGTTGATCACAGCTAAAAAGATATTTATCAATGTCGGTGGTCGCCCACTTATACCAACCATTCCAGGTATATCGGAAATAAATTATTTAACTAGCACAACCATCATGGAGTTAGATCAAATTCCAAAACATTTAATCATTCTAGGCGGCAGTTATGTTGGCCTTGAGTTTGCTCAAATGTTTAGGCGATTTGGAGCAGAGGTCACAATCCTTGAACATGGTGACCGGCTAATTTCACGTGAAGACCCTGAAATTTCCGCTGAAATTAAAAATATTTTAGAGAATGAGGGTATCAAAGTTTATCTAACAACTAATTTAACAAATGTTGCAAAGAAGGGTGAAGAAATAAGCTGTGCCTTAAATCATGATGGTAAGGTTTTTAACATCAAGGGTGATCATTTGTTGGTTGCTACTGGACGAAAAGCTAATACTGACGATTTAGGTTTGGAAAATACCGATCTTAAGCTAGATGAAAAGGGCTACATCGTCGTAGACGATGAGCTCAATACTGCTGTTCAAGGCATCTATGCGCTAGGTGATTGTAACGGCAAAGGCGCATTTACTCATACTTCCTATAACGACTATCAGATAGTTGCTGCTAACTTATCAAAGCCGCATTCCAAAACGATCAATGATCGCATTCTTGCCTATAACCTTTATATTGATCCACCTTTAGGTAGAGTCGGTCAAAACGAGCAGGATTTTAAAAATAGCGATAAAAATATATTGGTTGCTAAAATGGCAATGAGCGCAATCAAGCGCGCAGTTATCAAGGGAGAAACGCAAGGTTTTATGAAAGTCTTTATTGATAAAGACACTAATAAAATTCTGGGTGCAAGTATGCTAGGGACAGAAGGTGATGAGATTATTCATATCTTTCTGGATATGATGTATGCCGGAACAGATTATACGGTCTTGAAAAATGCAATGCACATCCACCCCACCATCGCAGAACTGATTCCTACGATGTTAGAAACGTTGAAGCCACTAGCTTAAGCACCACCATAAAGCCTAAGTTGATTGAACTTCTAATGGAGTTGGTTCATCAAAATTTACTATCTATAGTATTAATGCTGTTGATTGCGCGCAGCGATAACGGCGTTACCCACTTCTTTCCCTAAAATAAGACCATCTTTGGTATCTATAGGAAAGTGAATACCCGCTAAGATTCGACTTTGGTTGCCTTCGTCAGCAAGTCGCCACCATTCTTGCTGTTGATCAGGAAAATAGAAAGTCAAAATAGTTGCAGCGGCTCCAGAAAGGGTTGAATGACCCGATGGATAGCTTGGGTGATTTGGAGTGGCAATGACTGTCTGTAAAGTCTTATCGAGCATTATTGGCCGCTTAATCCAATAGGTATATTTCACATGAAATGCCGCGATCATTGCATCTGATAACCCCATAGCAAGATTCGCTCGGACCTGTAAACGTTTTTCGAACGGAATATCGTGTGCGTTCATGTAATCGTTAGCAACCTTCAGCCATATACCACACAAAGTGATTGTAGAGGGTTCGCCAGCCCAGTAATGAATCGTTTTGACCTGTTCAGGAGTTACTTTTCTTAATGCGGCTTGAGTTTCTTTCAACTGCTCTAACCATATTTTTGATTGCGGTGCTGGTGGCGTCAGGGAATTTAAGTCTCGTGGTGAAGGAATTAACCACGTCATCGCCGAGCCCTCATCTTGTCCTATAAAAGGTCGAGAGCCTGACCAATAGTTTTTAATGTCTGCCTTCTCAGGATATGGCTTGGTATTTTTTTTATCCAATTCCTGTCGTAATTTTATTTTTGCTAACACCATATCTGCAAGTTGTTCAGAGTACTGATCAGTTTTAATTTTGGACGAAAAGGTTTGAGAATCCCTTAGCAAAGAAAAGGCCTAAGACCTTAGCAGAAATTGGATCTAAAGTTCCAAGGTATTGTTGCTTCATGTCAAAAGATAGACAAGCCACTTCGCGTTGTGCCATATAAATAGTGGTATAAACTCGAGAGGCAGCAATACCACCTAGCTTATTCTTTTTAACCAAATCGAACATAAGGTGATCCCACCTTTGCAACTCAGCGACATTCATTTTATATGGAGATGAAAGTTGTTGTAATGAGACCAACTGTGAAGAGTTGTAACGAAAATATGTCGGTAATTTTTCGGCAGCAATTGCAACTTGAGAATGGCTAAATATTTGAGATGTTAATGCTAAAAGAGTGAATGTTGCACGAATGCTTTTCCGTAAATTTTTCATTTGCGGTCCTTTTTTTCGAAATCATTCTCAATTAGTTAAAATTAAATATTTTGATAAATTTTACCAAATTAATAGATTGGTTGTTAATAAAAATTCAGATCGGTAGCTTGATGTTAAAATTGTTGGTATAGTTACACCTATTACGGAAGATGCTTATCTTAGATATTATTACCTCTGTTTAGGATTTTAGGATATTATAATGTATTCCATTTTCCGTGCCCTGTTCTGCCCCTCAATTTTAAAAGGAGATTTTTTATGTCAATTATTGACTTTCAAAACAAGAAACTTGAGATCAATGCCAGAGATATCTTAGATGTTTATATCCAAGATCCTATCAATAATTGTGGATACCTAATCACGGGCACAGAACTGGTTAAGCACTTTCATGTGGTTGAGTCAGAAGCTCAAAATACCATTGAGTGCATTACATTTGCGATACCTGATGCTGACTCTTTGACCTCAGCAGTACCTACTTTCAATCAGAGCGATAAAGAAAATTGCCCAATCAAAGTTTATGACATGGCAACAAAATCTTGCTTTATCATTCCTAGGAATATTTTAGCAAATTACAAAGTTAAGTTAGATGAGTTTAACCCGCACGGT
This sequence comes from Coxiellaceae bacterium UBA6002, assembly GCA_002429595.1. Taxonomy (GTDB): domain Bacteria; phylum Pseudomonadota; class Gammaproteobacteria; order UBA6002; family UBA6002; genus UBA6002. Next base: position 21,865 of record DJAM01000053.1, on the reverse strand, counting down.
ATATCTTTCATCATGCCTATTCAATATGATCTTATTGAAGAGCTGCCAGCCATGATGAGAGGTTTGCTGCAAACTGGTGAAGCGGTAGTCATCCTTGGCATGCGCAAAGATCCAATGCCAGCAACAGCAAATAAAAAATAGTATATTTTAAGTTTGAGGCCTTCTGTAATTGCTTTGCAGAAGGCCTCAAATTGAATTCCCTCTTACTTCAAACTTTCGTTCTTATGGAGCTTGAGAACTCATGGCTACAGTTGCAGAAGAATTAAACGACGCTGTATCAATCAGCCAATTTTGGAAGGAGTTCTTCTCACAGACAAATGATCTAAAAGATTCAAAAGTATTTGAATCACCAGCCTCAATAGCTGTTGGCATAGATGACGTCGTTACAGTTATTAATTCAATATCAAAAAATCACGCTCCGGGGTTGAATACTGGTCTTCGGCTCTACATTGATAATGTTCAGCGTCCAGATTATGAGCAAACTGTAATACATAATCCACCAAGCTATGGGGCCTCTCTTGAGGAGTGGGCAAATACACTGTTTAATAACCAGCGCTTTGGTTTGATAATTAACCAATCGGAAAGGTGGAATGATGACCTTTGTATCAAGATTTCGAAGTTTTTAGCACCACTTAGACAAAAATATGGTTTTATCCGGGATTTAGTCGAGATAGTCATATTTATTGGTAACTATGGCTACACACCATTTGGAATCCATTACGACGGTGATTGTTTATCCAATATCCATCTCCATTTAGGACCAGGCCAAAAATCGATGTATTTATGGGAGCCCGAAATATACAAAAAGCTAACTGGTTCTTATGAGTTTTGTCACAATCCTGAAAGTGTAATAAATACAGGGCAAGAGTTTATCATTCCTGCTAAGAGTGTCTACTATCTTCCTGCGGGATATTACCATGTTGGCTGTACTAAGGATTTTTCAGTAGGTATTGCAATTTCATTTGCAAGAAATACCAATAAAGATTTTATGCTTTCAGCTATTAAAACAAGATTGGAAAATGATTTTTCAAAAATACCAGAATATATGCTAGATAAAGAGCTAAATGAGGCTAATTCTAACCTAGTGATACAGCCGTTATTAGAACAAATGTTTCAACATGAAATGAGTGTCAACCGATTTTTTCAAACTGCGATTGATGAACAGATTCTATCAATTAAAAGTAATAATGGTTTCAAAACTTCACCGATTAAAAAAAATATTGATGTAGATCTAACAAGTCGGCTAATTAAAATTCCTAACTTCGAGATAAGCATTTCGAGTCTTGAAGATGATAAGAGACTATTAGTATATGTTAGAGGGAATCGTATTATCATTAAGAAAAATCAAAGTATAATGCAGTTAATCGCTCGTTTAAACCATGGTGAAGAAATAAATCTGAGTAGCTTTGCACAAGATAACAAACAAAACCTTTCTGAAAGTGATTTGATTTCTTTTGTTAAAATATTGGTATGCTACTCTGGAGTCTACATAAAATAATAAAATCTATATAGATCTCATAGGATGTATAACTTTGATGAATATCGTAACGAACCCAAATCTTATTGTTCTTCAGGCTTTGTTAATGGCTCCTTTGCATCAGGGTACAGGCAAGTGGTTAGTTTTTGTCCCCGAAGAAAAAGCTAATTATTTAGCTGTTAGTAAGAATAATTTTCCTAAGATATTAAGTGTTTTACTTTTTTTTTCCAATAGAAACAAAACAGTTTCAGATTTGCTTGAGGCTGGCATCGATGTTGATCCAAAAGAAATCGATAATCTTCTAGAACGCAAGCTACTGTTAACATCACCAAACAACGATATAAGTCGACATAATAAAAGTAAATTTTTACAGTTGTATCAAATTGCGAATTACAATTATCCATTTAACAATTATCTAAATGACAATTGGGCTGATTTAGACTATTTGCAAATGGAGGAATATAAGAAAAGGGCGCCTAGACCGGCACATTCAACAGCTAGTAGCGAAGAAGGTTGGCCACTGATTCCAATCGACCGCAATGAAATTGATGATAGTTACATCACCCGTTGCGCTGGCTCAACTTTTATTAAAAAGATTTCATTGATTTTATATTTAACATTTGGAGAGATGGAACGAGTTTATCGCAATGACGGAACTTACTGGGTGAGAAAGACTAGCCCTTCAGGAGGTGCTCGTCATCCTACCGAAGGATATTTATACTTGCCTCATGCCATAGACAACATACCCCCTGGGCTATATTTGTATGACTTTGAGCGTCATATGTTGGTTAAAATGCCTATTGATATACTAGATCATCAATATAGACAATCAATTTCAAATGCACAATTCAGTATTTTGATTAAATCACATGTTGAAAGAGCCATGTGGAGATATCGGGAAATACGAGCACTTAGACCAATAATAATAGACGCTGGTCATATAGTTGAAACTCTTTTACAGTTGCTTACTAGATTTGAGTTCAACACTACACTGTTATATGGCGCTGAGAAGTCAATGACTAATCTAAGTTGGGTTCAAGATCCTACGTTGGCAACTATCAAAGTGAATACGAATGGATCTATTTGCTCCGATGAAATTAATCGCGATGAAACTGAACTTGAAATAATTGATTCGGTACAAACTAACCCTACTACTCATTTTTATTTTCAAGATGGCAAACTTATTGCGCAAACGCTCTGGCCTAAACGTGAACAAGTAGTTGTTGACGAGAAAGAGTTTATGTTGCTCACACATTGTCTTTTTTCAAGAAGGGACGATAGAATTACTACGTTTGACTATTTAAACGCAGAATATCAAGTTGGTAGTGACAAATTACAAGTGCTTAGTAATAAGATGATTTTATTGCGTAAAACTGCTGCTCATGAAATGTTTAAAAAAATATTTATTTGGGCTCAACATAACTGGTATTTATCTTTTTTGGCACTTCTGGCAATGACCGATGGCTGTGTTGAGCATGAGAAAATACCCGCTGCCAAAGAACCTGTTTTTGACATAACCACTTTTGATCTTATTCCTGCCTTATTGAAGCGTAAAACAACTCGTTTTTTTGGAGATCAGGAAAAAATCAAAAAAAATGACTTGCTAACTATTCTAAGTTTTGCCGCCTCTGTTTTTGATCAAAAAACAATTGATAATACGACTATTTATGTTGCCGTCTTTACTGTAGAGGATCTAGCGCCTGTATTATATGAGTTTGTTCATAACGACAAATCATTTCGAAGCTTAGGACTTATTTTAGATCGAAAAAATGTTAAGGAGATGACGACAGGGCAGATAGCGGCAGGAGCTGGTGCGGTGTCAGTATGGTGTTCTATAAAAAATGATTATTCGCAAGGTATCAATTACTTAACGTCTCTTTTATTGCTAGGTATGTTTGGGCAAAGGATTTTTATCAGTGCAACACATCTTGGATTAGGAGTTTTTTCAACACCTGCATTGTGCGATGATAAAACGCAACAAGCTCTTAACTTTGCAGATCCGATCGATACTACTTCCTATTCATTTACAATTGGCTATAGAAAACAAACATGATTGATACCCAGGTATATCAGTTGCTTTTACAGAAAAATTGGAGGGTCTACTCCTTGGCTAGTCATAGGGGTACTGAGCTTTTTGTTTGGGATCCGAATACAGACTGTATGCTCAAGATGAGTAAAGACATTTTGGAAAATATAGTTCATTCAAATATATCATCTTTGCGTGATTTAAAAAAATCTTCAACGAGTAGCGCTAAATGAGCGTCAGCACTACTGATATCTATTTGGAGTTTTTGGGCGCTGTTATCTTGATACGCTGTCTGCATAAAGAGTGTGCTCAAGGGATTAAAAAGCATTTTTCTGCATTCATCAGTGAGAATTGGAGAAGTCCCGACGTTATCATTAAATGTGACTTAACAACTGCAGAAAGAAAACTATTTCGAGCAATTGATATCGATAATGCTTTAGAGTCAATTAATATGACTCTTTCTAATGGAAAAGAAGTCACTGAATGGCCTTATTCTTCGCCATTAATCCCGCCTTATTATTTGCCGCCATTTAAAGATAGGTTTGTTGGTTTGCACGCAGCAGCGGTGCAAAAGCAGGAGGGTGGAGCTTTAATTATAGCTGGGGATAGAGGAAGCGGAAAGACAACAGTTTCTCTACATTTGACAAATGAGCATTCCGACATTTTGTTTCTAACCGATGAAACAGTTCATATTCATAAGAGAAGTATCGCCATTGAACCGTTTCCAATTGCTATTCATAGATGTGCCTTCTCAGAAGATGGCATTCAACAACATAAATATGCAGTTGAAATTCATGAGGCTTGCAATAACATTGCGGTTGCCCCTACTCATATTCAACACATCCTATTCCTTGATAAAAATAGCAGCTGTGGCAAAAGTACATTGCAAAAAATTCAACCAGCTGAAATTTTTAAGTGTTTATTAGAGCATCATGTAGATTTGGGATGTAACAAGGATGAAGCATTAAATACCTTATTTTATATTGCGAGTAAAATTCCGGCATCTAAATTCACATATTGCGATTATTCTGATTTAAAAAACAATATATTAATTTTTCAAAATCTTTTATCCAATTATGAAATGTGTCTATGAAATTTGTTGATGATGATGTATTTGATCCAGAGCTTTATCTATATTTCTATGAAGATTCTATAAGTGAAGCAGCTACTTTAAGGCAGTGTCATTTTATTAAAAATGTCCTTAAGCTTAAAACTGGCACTAAAATTTTAGATGTTGCATGCGGTCATGGTCGCCATGCTGCCATATTCTCTCGTGAGGGTAACGATGTTACGGGTATCGACAGCAATTCATCATTTATTAAACTTGCTAAAAATCATTTTTCTTCAGGTCATCAAAACCCTGAATATTACTGTATGGACATGAGGGAAGTTAATTTTTCAGATAAATTTGAATTGGCATTATTATTGTTTAGTAGCTTTGGTTATTATAGCGATGAGGAAAATGAACAGATCTTAGCCGCAATATCTAACTCGTTAAAACTAGGTGGCTATTTTTGTTTAGATGTTATGAATAAAGATAATAAAATCAGCACCTTACCTGCGAACACAATACTAGAAAAAGAGCATAATATGATGGTAGATCAGGCCAGTTATAATTCACTTTCTAAAAGAATCGAAACCAAGCGTATTTATATTAAAGATAATATTGTGACAAGATGTCAATACTCAATTAGAGTTTACAATTTCACAGAATTGGTAGAATTATGTTCCAAAAACAATTTAGTTGTAGAGCATGCTTATGGTAATTGGGAAGGTGATGATGTTTCAAATGAATTAGGTCGGATAATATTATTCGCTAGAAAAGTATAGGTTTGACGTGGCAGTTTTCTTGATAAACAAAAAAAACTGGACTCAATTTAGAAAAATTGTAGCAGCTTTCCCTTCGCCTTTAAAGTTTAGAATCTTCGTAACCCTCACTTTAACTTTTGCTACAGTCACTCTTAACGTCATGACCCCTCTAATATTCTTATGTCTCATTGAAAAACTTTCAACTCAAGTGGTATTAAACAATTCTAAACCCATCTTGATTTTTGCCTCGTATGCGCTTATATGGACGCTGGCTCGAATTGTGGATCAAGCAAGAACAATGGTATTAGGCCGTGTTGCATGGAAAGCGGTGACCGATGTAAGTCAAGTCATTTTTAATAAACTGTTAAATATCAAAATAGATTTTCATCATGAGCGAAAACTTGGTGAAATAATGTCAAAGCTCCATAAGGCAGAGACGGCAGTCAGTAATTTAGTATGGCAAATTGGCGTCTATTTGCTTCCCACCCTTCTCGAAATTATTTTTGTGTTGTCGGTTCTCTACTATTATTGCGGTATTATATATGCATTAAGTCTAATGGCCACTTTGATTGCTTATGCCCTATTTACTGTCAGTTTCATTAGACACTCTGTCAAAGCACAAAATAATTCTCGTGATATCTCAAATAAAACTTATGGGGCGATAGGTGATATCTTATTAAATTATGAAACTGTAAAGCTATTTGGTCGTGAAAAATTCGAACAAAATCTTTGTTCTAGAATTTTGAAAACGAAAGAAAATGCTTCAGTTAAACGTATGCTGGTTTCTGAGTCAATTATGCTCGGTCAAAAAATAATTCTAGGAATTGGACTCGTGGTATTGACGGTATGTTCAGCGCTTGGAGTCCAAAATGGAGTAATGAAAGTCTCAGATTTTATCTTAATAACCAGCTATTTTTTACAATTTTATAATCCACTTAATATGATGGCTTCGGTATTCAGAGAAGTAACCTCCTCTTACGGTGATGTTAAAGATATTAGAGAATTATTGGCTAACGAGTCAGAAGAAGACAACGGTTTATCAATATTCCCCCCTAATTTTGATGTGCTTAAATTCCAAAATGTGAGCTTCTTACACAGCAATAAGTTAATTCTGAATAACATTAGCTTTATGATTAGAGCTGGGTGTACTACTGCTATCTTAGGGAAGAGTGGCAGTGGTAAATCGACTCTCACGAAATTATTATATAGATTTTATAATTTAGCAGATGGTAATATAACAATTGATAATATTAACCTTCAAGATATCCAGTTAACTCATTTGAGAAATGAAATTGCTATCGTGCCGCAAGATATTGTCTTATTTAATAACACAATCTCTTACAATATTCTTTATGGATCCCCAAGTGCAAGCTCGAAAGAAATTGATCATGTTATCCAATTAACTCAGCTTGGAGGACTTATCAATAGTTTGCCCAACAAGATACTGACCATGGTAGGCGAACGAGGTTTAAAATTATCTGGTGGTGAGAAGCAAAGGATAGGAATAGCTCGGGCACTACTGAAAAAACCGAAAATTTTGATCTTGGATGAAGCGACTAACTCACTCGATTTGCATACAGAAAAGTTAATTTTAGATAAGCTCCAACAAATTATGTCAGGAATAACGATAATCCTTATATCTCACAGAATTTCATATGTTGTACGAGATGCTAGCAATATTGTTTTAATTCAAGATGGACAGATTCTTGAGCAAGGTGTCCATGGCACATTATTAAAAACTAGTAATTACTACAAGTATTTATGGAATATTCAAAATTCAAAAACTAAAGATAATTTGGAAATTCAATCATTTTCAGATGAAATTTTACTAGTATAAGATGAGTTAGATTAAAGCTTTTTAGTAACAGTAGATTTCTTATAGCTACTATTATCCCATATAAAGTCAGTTGAGCCCTGGCCACCTTTAGTTTTCTTTAAGGTCAAATCAAAATGACCGCCATGCATGGTAGGTTTTATAATCACTACCCATTCTTGTTCTTGAATTTCATGCTGACGAGTGCCATCTTTGTTCCAATCGCCTGCCAAATTTTTTAGGACATAGATTGGTTCATTCAACACTTGCACAAGAGTATTGTTTTTAATGACGAATAGTATGAGATTTTCGCTATAAGAAAAGCCACCGGCATAACCTTGATTCGCTGCAACTCGAATCCCAAAAGCGTATTGATCGGGAGCAATACGAAATTGGGAATGATCAATTCTAATGAGCTCATCATAATTCAACTCAATATCGTCTTCATCTTTTGCTGAAAAAACTAAGGGTTGAGACGTTTGAGCAATAATTTTAAACTCATGCGGTTTGGACATCTGAAATACGGTAAGATAAATTTTAGCGGGGGCGTCAGTCGCCCCTGAGCAATGACTTAATGATCCAACGCCAATATAAAAATTTGCCTGCCCAGGCCAGGGATACGCAGCAAGACCGCCAAATTCACAGTCAGGATTATTATTAACTTTTGAAAATGGTTGCTTGAAAACTAACTGGGAAAGTTCATCTTGAGTAATGCCATCAGGGAGCTTTTCGCCAAGCTGTAAATTAGATTCACCCTCCATAATCCTCTTAAATGCGGCTTTACCTTCAGAAGATTGAATGACAGCCTGGGATTTGGTTAACGAGCCTGCCGCAGTTGCGAAGACGTTTGGCGTTAGAAGTAGTATAGCGGTAAAGATTATATTCCTAATCATAAGTATGGTCCTTGGTGCTTGTTTGTTTTACATTCATTTCTTTACTTGAGCACTCTCACAGAGTTTAGTATTAGTTTGCGTTGCTTTAATTAGTTTTGGACTAAGTTGATATAAGTTAGAAGCCTCTTTTAGTTTTTTCAGACATTTTTTATTATCGCCTAATTTATGTTCAATCAACGCTAGATCATTTAATAACCAAGCTTTTGGCCCATCTAGAATTTTGCCGCCACACCCTTTCAAAAATTTATCGCCAAGCTGTAATGCTTCTTGATATTTTTTATCTTTATATAAAGTTTGAATTTGTGATCTTAATTTATTTACGCGAGGAGCGGAACAAATTGGTGCGGGGGCATTCCAGTTTGGGTGCTCGCAACTATCTCGAACTGCTAGGTTCCTAAATAATAAGTCATTTGGTTTTCGGCCTAAAAGATAAACATCATAACGTTTGTAATCTCTTGGATAAGTGCCAATACCTTGAACATAAACTGCAATTTGTTCTTGTCCAGAACCTGTAAAATCCCCTTTTCCTAATAGTGTAACTTTAAATTTATCATTATCATCCATATTATCGCTTTTATCTGGCCCCTCATAGGAAATAATCATTTCGTCAGGAGAAAGAACTCTAATGATTTTAGTAGTATCAGTATCCCCCCAAGATTCAGTCAAAGCTTGGGCTTTCTCCATCATTTCTACATAGTCTGGTTCACCATCTTCGGTTCCCATGCAGGCGGGTAGTTCCCTTAAGCTGATCTTTGTAAAATGATAGTTATTTAAGCTTGATACCTTGGCTGGTTTAGCCTGAATAAATGTTTCAAGCAGCCGGCATTCTTTAAAGGCCTCACGATAATCTTGCTCAGCTAAGCGATTAAGATCGAGAGAAAGCGGGTCTAATTTAAGAATTTTAGCGCAGCCCGTAATTCGATTTAACTCAGGATTTGTTACACTAGGGTCACTTTCTATCTTGTAATGCTCAAATCGCTTTTTAGCTTCATCCTTCGTAGTTATACTGAGATCACTCGCCAACATTTTCTTAAAAGTGGGACTCCACCATACTTCTGAAGCTGTTACAGTGAATGGCAAAATTAATACAGTTATGTTAATAAAAAAATTCAATGTAATTTTATTTGTTATACGCATGTAATTTCTCTTTAAAAATTATTCAGGATCTTCCGAACTATCGCTGATGTTATTTGCTTTCATCAGGATCAAAATTTTCTTCTAAATCTTCTATTCGTTCTTTGGTGAATAACGCTCTAAAGCTATTCGAACTGACATTTGGAAAATGAACTTGAGCAAGAGTTACCCATGCTTCTCGATATTTAATCCATGCTCGTTGCGCTTCTTTCAAGCTGGTATGCGTTGCTGAGTTAGGAAATTCTTCTTCACTCTGAGCCATTATTCTGCGATAGAGAATATTGAGTTGCTGATCTAACATTTTAAATTCTTGATCCGAATAATTTGGAAGCGCTCCTTTGGCAAATGCAGCAAAGTGATTAAAAAAGATTTCGTTTAAATCAGCAGTTGCAGTATATTGGGTGCGATCAGCATAATGATCGAGATTGATTTCACCATTGATGTATTCATTGCAGAATTTATTTTTAGCTTCTTCTAGCTGCAGAATTGCTTTTCGGTCTGCTTCTGGCCATTGCTGCGTTATTTGACTTATTTGCAGCTGTTGTTTAGCTTCTTTAATTTTCATTGGCAGATAATATTCGCAGATAGTAATTTCACCTGGGTCATCAGAATAACCACAGACATTAAATGGTTTAATTGCAGTATATTTTTCGCGTTTGAGATCTAAAATGAGTTGTTCGGGCTCTTCATTTTCACAAGCAAATTTTGTTGCTAAATCGAGATTTTGCTTGGTGCCATAACCATTTGCATAAATCATGGCTAAGATTTTGTAATTATTTAAAGTCTTATCTTTTTCGTTCGCAGTACCCAATGCACAGATGCGCGCTTTCTGATAGTCAACAGGATGCTTGTTAATTCCATAAAAATAATCCCATGGGTCACAATCTTTTAGCTCGGGTGGCAATTTTACCTGGGGTATTTTAATAAATTTGACCGCGTTACACCTTGCGGTCGCAGGTTCGACAACATTGCTTTTGGCTTCATTCAGATCACTAGAAACTTGAGAAACATGATCAGCTTGAGAAGCCTTATCTTCATGGGTGCATCCTGCGCCTAAGAGTGTCAGGGCAGTAATTGAAATAGCTAATATAAAATGATTCCACATAATAATCTGTATTACTAATTTTAATACGGTTCAATGAATAATATATTTAGGTCTTGTTTGGGAGTAAAGTCTTTAAGGTTTATTTGAATATGTCCGCGAGTTTTGGTGATCTTTGGAGAAAGATCTTGATAAAAAGAACTATAAACCACTGCAGCATTCATGGGGGAATTCAAGTTTAAAGTGAAGTTTTCAATTGGTCCTGCCCAGTTAGCACCGGTTTTCAAAATATATTGAATTTCTTTTGTAGTGACTTGATTATTATTTTTTTTCAAAAGTGCATCATATTCAATTTTATTCTTATAGACATGCTCGCCTTCATCGATACCAGAATTAAGATAGATCTCATCAGGCGAAAGAAGCTTTTTTTTGTCTTGATTATGCTCTAGAGGAGCGCCAGGGGTTTGGCCAGCAGCTGGTGTGTAGTGATGGCTGATGGTAAGCGTCTGACGGGCTGGAAAGGTTTGTTTCCAATAATAACAGATTTGTTTCTTCCAAAGAGGGTTACCATTTTTATCCAAAAAACCTAATTGCTTAGCTTTATTAAGCCAGCGATGATGCTGGGCTACAGGAAAAATATGACATTCAGAATCATCACACTCACCAAAGTCATTTTTTTTCGCTATGTCTGGGTGTAAAGGTATGCCGGATTTTTTTAAAATAGGAGCAATATCCTTGCCGTTTAATATCGCTTGAATTTTTATCTGATATTTGACTGACTGCCCATTTGCTATGACACTAAATTCTTCTAATGGCATCTTACGGGCAGTACAATACTTTCGAACTTCATCATCGAAGGGGCCGTTTGCAGAATCGATATAGCCATCAGGACAAGGTGGAAGTGGAAAAATGACTGTGGTAGTCACATCTTTATCGGTCACATTTTTAAACAGATAGTTCACGGTCACTTGATCAGGACTAATGGTGAGCACTTCACTTTGCATTTTTATTGCGGGTGTCTTTGTAAATTGGATCCCCCCAGCAGCTACAGAGCCAGTGCTATCATTAGCCCAAGCTGGCTGACAACTCAAAAAGCAAAAGAAAAGAATAAGCTGTAGTTTTTTCATGACCAGAACTATAAATGCTCGTAATAAGAAGTTAAAGTATTGTTTTGTAATATTAGAAAATACATGAAAGATACACGTACCGAATTTTCAAATAAAGTAATTAAAATTATCAAATCTGTACCTAAGGGTAGGGTGGCGACTTATGGGCAGATTGCTCTGCTTGCTGGTCATCCAAAAGGGGCTCGTGGTGTTGGTTGGTTGTTGCATTCCTGTACCCATAAGCATGGGCTTCCTTGGCAAAGGATTATAAAATCAAGTGGCCGACTTTCGTTTCCTGATTATTCGACTAATTTTATTAGGCAAAGAGAAAAACTTGAGGCTGAGGGTGTTAGTGTTATAAATGGCAGAGTAGATTTGAAAAGATTTCTTTGGGAAAAGTGAAACTTTTTTGAGATCAATATGAATACACATCATCTTGCTTTACAGGATCTTGGGGCACCTGATGGCGTTTGTTTTGGCTGTGGCCCGAAGAATGCGGATGGCTTGCGCATCAAGAGCTATTGGGACAGTGACAATATCCACGTGGTCATGACTCACACACCCGACACGCGTTATGTTGGGTGGCCATCGCTAGTATATGGAGGCCTAATTAGTTGTCTAATTGATTGTCACTCTAATTGGACAGTGATGGCAAACCATTATCGTGCAGAAGGTCGTGAGGTAGGAACGCAGCCGCGAATTGATTGCGTCACAGGTACTTTAGGTGTGAAGTATATTAAACCGACACCAATGGGAGTGCCACTGACACTGAAGGCGCGTATCGAAGGTGAAGTAGGCCGCAAGACCCGTGTAATATGCGAAGTGTATGCTAACGATATATTAACTGCACTAGGTGATTCGATTTTTGTGCGAGTCGATCTAGGCCATTTAGCTGTCACAAAGAGCAGTTAGTTCTTTATTCCGATCCTACTAATTGATAAAGTTGGTTCTTTAGCTGGCACTTCAGGGAAAGAGAGTTCTTCGAATCTTATTAAATCTTCGTCATCTGTTTTGACATCTACTGGTTTTTGTTGCTGCTGCGATGAATTGAAAGCTTCAGGAAGCGTCGGGTTCGCAGCTGTTTCGGGTGGAAGTTCAACAAGTTCAATTAAGTTTTTACTTTCAATTTTAGGCTCTCCAGTTGCTGGAACTTTATGCAAGTCATTCGTTCTTAATAATTGCATTGCTGCACTAAAATCTTTGAAAAAATCATCTGCATTTTTTTCTTCAGGGGTGAGTGGGGCATGGTGTGCAAGTTTTGGATAAAAAGAACGAGCATCTTCTTCTGATTTTATTCTTTGATCTTGGCGAATAATAGGAACATGATTTGCCCTTAGTGTTTGCACCAAGGTTGAAAATTCCCTCCGTGAGTGCATAGCTGTAATTGTGTCGTCATACCTTACTGGGTTTTGTTCCTTAATCAACTCTAATACACGATAATCATTTTGGGCATTAGCTATTTCTATTATACGACTTAGCCTTTCAGGCTTTAGAATAGTATCAATTATTTCTTCAAACTCTTTTGGACTTTGTCTTTTAAGGAATTGTAATACTGGGTCATTTTTTAATGCAAAAGCTGCCAATACTTTAGTGTTGAATTTTGTTTTTTTACCAACATCTGAAGAGCTAACTAGATTACTCGTAGTTTGCAGATAAGAAAGTCCTTGTCTTGCATCAATGTCCTGGCTCAAAGCGAGGTAAAACGCAGAAAATGCAGTACGCTCTTCATAGTCCAATCGATCTTTCTGCCCAAAGGTACCGAATTGATACCAAGGAGGGTCAATATTATGTCTGTAAGCTTCTCTTTCGCATCTAAAAGCATTGAATTGAGCATACAGATCTTCCTTTGTTAGGTTAAAAACCTCAGCCAAATCATTACCATCACTCGAATCAGAATAAAGGTCTTTCTGTGCAGGCTTAGTAAGATCAATGTACAAATTAAAAGCTGTGATTTTGTTACCCATAAGAAAAAGGAAATTCATAATTCCGTTGAAGGTGGGCGGTAGACCATCTCGATAAATATCAGCTAGCCATCGTTTTGCCCAATAATTATTGGCAGCAGCTTCTTCAAGCTGATTAAAAGCTGCACGTGAGCGAGTCGAAAGATATTTATTTTTTAATGATTGAGCGTGCTGGAATGCACTTTGTGATTTATCAAGCATGGTATTATCTCAATGGTTGAAAATTTTAAATATTTAATTACTAATCCCGTGTCTACTGATCGATACACTTGGCTCTTGAGTCGGAACTTCAGGAAAAGAATACTCCTCAAATACTATTAAATCTTTGTCATCAGCATCGTGATCTTCTTTTTGATCTTGCTTTGCTGTATTAGAAGCTCCAGAAAGTGTCGGAGTCATAGCTTTTTCGGGTGGTAGTTCAATAAGTTCAATTAAATCTTTATCTTCATCCCCTGCTTTGTACTCTGCTGATTGTGGTTCAGATCTAAATGGATTAGCAGCTGCTGGGATTTTTGGCTCTTCATTCGTTCTTAATAATCGCATCATCGCACTAAAATCTTTGAAGAAGTCGTCAGTATTTTTTTCTTCACTAGTGATTTGTTGTGGATGATGTGCAAGTTGTGGATACAGTGATGGCGGTGCCGCAATTACATTTTTTGGTACAGATTGGTTGATAGGATCTGGAGATTTTCTTGCAATAAATTTTTGTATCAAGGGAGCTAACCAGTCCACTTTTTGCAGTGCATTAATTGCGTTTTCATATTCTTCAGGATTTTGTTCTCTTATTAGCTGTAATATTTGTTGGTTTTCTTGGGTGTTACCGCCGTGATCTAAGGAGTTAAGCACTAGTCGCAGTACAGTTTCAATTACTTCTGAAAATTCTTTTGGAGATTGTCTTCTAAGCAATTGCAATACCGTTCGATCATTTCCTGTAAAAGCTAACAAGACTTTGGCATGGAATTTGGCTTTTTTATCAACATCAGAAGTGCCAGCCCGTTTACTTGTGGTTTGTAAATACGAAAGGCCCTGATTTGCATCGATATCTTGACTTAATGCGAGGCAAAAGGCAGAAAATAATGCATGCTCTTCATGATATTGATGCTGTTTACCATACCACTCGTCTCTCGTATATAAAATAGCCTTGAATTCAGCATATTTATCCTTGAGAGAGTGTGTATATATATCAATATAGTCTTGATAATAAACCATAAAAGCAGTCTCTAACCTATATACATCTTGTGCAGGGTCCTTGGTAAGATCAAGATACAACGTGTATGCGGTAAGTTTACGACCTGCCAGGGTGGTACTAAGGTTATTAAACCAAGGTTGTTGATTATTTTGATAAATATCCGCCAGCCATCGCTTTGCCCAATAATTATTTTTGGCAGCTTCTTCAAGTTCTCTAAAAGCTGCGCGTGAGGGATTTGAAAGATATTTGTTTTTTAATGATTCAGCATTTTTAAATGCAGTGGAGGATTTATCTAGCATTAATTCTCTCGAAAAATTGGAAATTTTTCACATATTAGTATGTTTTTAACTTAATTACAATAAAAATTAGCATAAATAATGCTGTTTGGACATAAAATGGGTGTAGCTAAACCTCGAATTAGTAATATTGGAATGTAAAGGGGTTATGTGTACTTAACCCCTTTACTTATACGTTTAGGTATATTTCATACCAGAACCTGTTTCAGTCACTAGTGCAGTATTAGATGTTGGAGAAGTAAGAGCATCACCAGTTCTTTCGGAAAGAGGATAATATTCTTGTTCCGACCTTGAGCTACAAATTTTATTATTCCTAATGGCGCGCATAACTATCCAACTCAGTATTGCAAAAACCGCAGTTCCAAGAATGCAAGCCATTATAATTAATGCCGGGTTGTTACGTTTCTCCTGAGGAGGACACTCGTAAGTTTCAGTCTCTGCCACGCATTTTTTAATCGCCTCAATAGTACAGTTTTCAAACAACTGTTGAATCATGCTATTTACAGCACGACCAAATTCAAGAACAGTTGCGGTTTTAGGATTATTACTACAAACGACTGTATCATTCCACAATATCGTCGGAGCATTTAAAGTTGCATTGTGTATCCAGGTGACAGCGCCACATCTGGCACGGGAAAAATCATCATAAAAATAATATCTGAATGCCCATAATTTTTGTTCTTGATCTTCGGGTGTGGTTGAGTAGAGAGTATAATTAGAACCATTATAGTTGAACACTATGTCATAGGCGGCTGTTACTTTTTCAAGAAATTGTAGCAGGAAGAGTAAGCGGATTGTGTTGCTCCAATTTCCAGATCTTTGAAAAAAAGAAAATTTCATAGAACCTCCTTTATATTATTATTGTTTTGCAATAATAGATTATTGCTGATTGATAAATTAGTCAAGGATTCTTTGAAATCTACAGGTTGTCCTGAAAGCAAAAGCTATGTGTGTACTTGAAACCGTTTCTATTACTTTAAAAAGATGTTGGGGGATGTGAAGATTACTCCAACTACCAAACATCATCACATCAATAGACATTGTTCTAATGTTTCTTGTTCGCTTTCTGATTTTTGCTCTGCAATCATTTTATCAATGATGTCATTATAATCGTGCACAATCACTTCCTTGGAATAGCGCTCCACGTTATTACAAATATTTTCTAATGACATTAACATTTTATTCGTGGGAACAAATACCAGTGCTTTCAATATTGAAAGGTTGGATTATTAAGCAGACTATAATATTGAATATTCACTCAAAAATATTTTGGTCGCCTCAGGGCGTTCAAAAAGTTATGGTACCCTTATACATAGTTGGGTTATAAGGAGTTTTTGTTGAAACTAAATGGAATTTATTCACAGCTTCAAATATTTTAGAAGACTCATCACCTTGTTCCAAGAAAATGCTTATTCTTTGCATTATCTTAGGTAGGCAACCTGCTAAATTCGAAAAGGGATTGCCACTTGCGAGAAACAATAGCAATTTATTTTGATAATATAACTCATATAAGTTATTGAATAAGGGTAATAAAAATACCGAGAAATATTACTGATGAGTTCTAACGAAAAGATGAAATTTATTCTTTTGATAGGACCTTTTGCCGGCTCAAATTACACTTTCCCCAACCTATTATCTATTACCAGTATAAAATTGCTGGCCACTAATCTAGCAATGCATCTTCTATACTTAAGTAGGTGAGCTAATCAATCTTTTTTAGAAAGAATTCTTGAAAGTAAATTGTCAGAGCTTATAGGTTATTAGATGCTAGTAGTACCAGGTTATAAATTTCTTGATACCTTGATGACCAGTCGTTATGAGCGTATGGATAGGTATTTACGCTTATTTGATAAAAAAAATGTTATTTTAAAAATACCGCGCAGTGATAGCCCCTCGCTTAGAGAAATTACCAATTTAGAGCACGAATATTATCTTCTTTCGCATCTTGCTAGTCCTCAGATTATTCAAGCTTACCAATTAATCCAATCTGAATTAGTACCTGTTTTAGAATTAGAAGATGTTGAAGGTGAGCCATTAGATCTGTTTTTAAAGGGTCAAGCACTTTCTTTAGACCAATTTTTTCCTATAGCATTACAACTGGTGGGTTTGCTTGATGCATTACATCAAAACCGTATTATTCACAAAGACATTAAGCCCGCAAATATCATTATTGACCCTAAGACTTATAATATAAAACTAATTGATTTGAGTGTGGCCATACAAGTTACAGAGGAAGGAGAAGAACAAACAAATTTAGAACTACTTGAAGGAACATTAGAAGGTACATTAGCCTATATGTCGCCAGAACAAACTGGACGGATGAATCGTCCCATTGATTATCGAACAGATTTTTATTCATTAGGAGTCACTTTTTTTGAAATGCTAACAGGAGAACTTCCTTTCCGAGAAGAAGATCCACTGGAATTAGCGTATAATCATATTGCTAAACTTCCTCCTGCTATTTCAGCAGTAAATCCAGCAGTACCCTTCATGTTAGAAAACTTAGTCAACAAACTCTTATCGAAGTCGCCGGAAGAAAGGTATGCTCACACCATTCGTCTCAAATCTGATTTAAAAAGGTGTGCGGATGAGTGGCAAAAATATTATAAAATTGAATTTTTTGAGCTAGGGCAACATGATATTCAAGACAAGTTGCAGTTTTCCCACAAACTTTATGGTAGAGAATCACAAGTTAGAACTCTCTTAGAAAATTTTAATTCAGTAAGTCATGGCAATAGCAAATTCATGTTAATCGCCGGTTATGCTGGGATCGGTAAAACATCTGTAATTCATGAAATCCATAAACCTATCACTCGACAACGTGGCTATTTTATAAAAGGTAAATTTGATAAACTCCAAAGAACACCTTATAGTGCATTTGCAAATGCATTTCAGGAGTTAATGAAGCAGGTCTTGGCCGAACCAAAAATGTAATCGATCAAATTAAAACAGAACTTCAAAATGCATTGGGAAGTAATGCCCAAGTTATTATAGATATCATACCAAAGGTTGACCTACTTACCGGTCAAGCCTCTCTTGTGCCAACCTTGAATCCTACTGAAGCTCAGAATCCCTAAAAAAGTCAATCGTTTTGATGTTTTTTGTGAGGCCACACGAGTATACTTCCTTATTGGTAGGCGCGCAGTTAATAATCTAGAAAAAAATCTTGTTCCTGTTTCAGCGGCGCAGGATATTTCTATTGCAAAGCTGTTAACTAGCATTATTCCTTCAAGCTTTCTCACCGCAAATTCTAATTTACTAGCTCTCATTATTTGCACCTTAGTAAGGTTAAGTCTGACTAAGGGCTACACAGATGAGACATCTTATGTCTATTTAAATTTTGCAAGTATCCTTATAGCCCAATTTGATAAGTTTAAGTTGGGATTTGACTTTGTGGCATTGGCAGAAAAGTTAGAAGCGAAAAGCTTCTCGAAGGAGGTTTCTTGTCGAAATAACGTTATGATCGGCAGTTTTTTAGATACTTGGCATCATCATGCTTTGAATGCTATTCCTTATCTTGAACAAGGGTATAAGCTTGGCTTAGAGATTGGAAACATAGAATATGCGAGCTACACGCAACTTGCTAATTTCGTTTATTTTTATACAGGTAAAAAATTAACTACATTTTATAAATCATTGCAACAATATATAGACTTCTCTGCTCTTATAAAAAATAAGCCATATTATTTTGCTCTTTCATTTATGGGCAACATAATCAAATATCTCCAAGCCGGTCCAGAGGCAGCTAAAGATTTGCAAGATAATCTGCATGCTGTTATGGAACTTGATAATAAAACTTTGCAAGCTATTGTGTCTGCTACCTACAGCATGTTTTCTTATTTGATCGATGATTACCCAAATGCACAAAAATATACAGATTTTTTCCAAAAAATAAAAATAGCTATCAAAGGCGGTATCATACATTCTTCGATAGGTTGGTTAGCGTCAAGCCTGTTGATTTGTAGATCCTATGAAAATGCTACAAAAAAATCCCAAAGAAAATATCTAAAAACATTGTTATCGTATCAGAGAAAATTTAAAAAATGGGCGAGTTATTCCCCTGACAATTTTGAATTTATGTATTTATGGTTATCTGCTGTAATTGAACGACTTCAAAATCATATTTCTAAAGCAGGTTTGCTCTATGAAGAAGCTATGGAAGTTGCTCAGCAAAATGGATATATCAATTTTGTGGGTCTCATCTGTGAGAGTGCAGCCCAATGGTACCTTGACTTAAAGTTATTTACTTCTGCTGAAGCCTATATTAAACGAGCTTATCTTGCCTTCCTACGTTGGGGAGCCACTTATAAGTGTCAATTACTTGCAAATAAGTACAGAGAGTTTATTACACACCTTGATTTGCCCGATAGTGCCTCATTGGAACGATCAACCTCTTTGACATCTATGTCATTCGACATCTCGACTATCATGAAATCTAGTCAGGCGATCTCCAGTGAAATTGAGTTAGGGAAATTACTAAATACATTATTAAAATTATCGTTAGAAAATGCGGGTGCCAAGAAAGGTGCGTTGTTATTTGAGCAAGAAAAAGAATTAATTGTAGTGGCAAATTCTAAAAAGAATAATATTATTAATGTAGATTTGGAAGGCATTCGATTATCAGACTATGAAGCCTTACCTAAAACTATTATTTACTATGTTTGGCATTCGAACGAAAACCATTTAATAAACGATCAATCGCAAATGGAGCCTTTTTTAAAAGATCCGTATATCGAAGCAAATAAACCAAAATCTATTTTATGCGTACCTATATTATTACATGGCAACACCTCAGGATACTTATATTTAGAAAATCGTTTGACTCCTCATGCTTTTACGCCAAAACAGTTGCAAACCCTACGGCTATTAGGAGGGCAAAGTGCAATTTCGTTAGAAAATGCCAAATTATATTCCGCAATTGGACGTTTTGTGCCTTATGAATTCTTACGTTTGTTAAACAAGTCAAGTTTGGCTGAATTAAAATTAGGTGATCACCTTGAGCGGGAAATGAGTATACTGTTTTGTGATATTCGCAATTTTACAACCTTATCTGAAAAAATTACGCCGGCTGAAACTTTTCAGTTCATTAATGAATTTTTTGGCTACTTAGAGCCTGATATTAAAAAACATCATGGGTTTGTGGATAAATTTATCGGTGATGCGATAATGGCTTTATTTGAACGAGCGGATGATGCAGTTAAAGCAGCGCTTGATATGTTGAGAAGTATAGAAAAATTTAATAAAGAAATGACTCATTATCCAACAACAAAAATTGGTATTGGAATTAATACAGGAATTATTATGTTGGGAATTATTGGTCAGAAAAATCGCATCGAGGGTTCAGTATTAGGTGACCCTGTCAATGTCGCTTCACGTATTCAAAACTTAACTAAAGAATATGGAGAAACTTTATTAATTAGTGATACGACCAAACAGTATCTTAACCCTAAGACTTTTCAGTTAACGGCTGTTGGTGAAGTAACTGTCAGAGGTAAAACAAAACCTGTTACTTTATTTAGGGTCAGTTCTTAACTACGGATTAATTAGTTGCATCATGCTTTGAAATTCTGTCAGCACAAATGATGGCTGAGTTTGCTATTAGTTTTTAAATATCACGTAAGGATAGTCATTGTCCTGGCTTCTTTTTATTATAAAAGAGGAACCTTTAAAGTAAAAGTTGCTCCTTCGTTGAGGCCTTCGCTAAAAGCTTCTAATGTGCCACCTAAATCTTTCGCTGCTATTTGACTTGCTTGCAAGCCAAAACCAGATTTTATCCCCTTAGTCGTGTAACCAAAATCAAAGATATGACTAATATTGGTAGATGAAATTCCAGTGCCATTGTCACATACTTTAACGATTAACATTTCTTGTTCTTTCGTTGCTGTGATTTTAATAAATTTATCAGTTTGGTTCGTTTTCGCTAGCGATTCAATGGCATTTAACACAAGATGCGCCAGTATCTCTTCTAATTTAAAATTATCAGTGTTGACGCGAGTCGCTACCTTATTTTTGGTAAATGTTTTAATTTGAAGGTTTTGAATTTTATCATTATAAATAGCTAATATCGTACTTAATACCTCAGATATATTGGTAGGCTCTGTGATCCTTGGAGCTTTCTCGCCTGTTAATTGTTTATCTATAAAAGTTCTAACCAACGAAAAATTTTTTGCTAAAGAATTAATCTCACTAATTAAATCTTCTTTTTTAATCTCGTTTTGTTTGGCGTATAAGGTTAGATATTCAATAATGTGTTTTCCTTTCTCATCTTCCGAAAAGAAAGGACCTAAGAGTTTTTTATTTTCATTGAGTAACGTGACAATTTGATATAAGTTCTCGAAACTTTGGTGATAAATTTTTTCTTTTAAAAAAGAAATACCAGTGGTAATTGGTGACAATAAATTGCCAACATTATGTAAAATACTTGCTGTGATTTCAGCTCTGCCGGCTTGACGAGCCATTTTCTTTAGCGCAAGCTGGGCTTGCTCTCTTTCAATGAAAATCCCCAGCTGTTGGCTAAGACCTTGCAGAAAATCAATTAACTCTTTATCGTATTGCGCTTTTTTGTTTGAGAAAAAACATAAAACACCTAATACCTCCTCTTTAAATAAAATTGGCAGCCCAAAACCACCATGAAGGTTCGCCATTTCTGCAAATTTAGCTCTAGGAAAATTCATGTCGCAAACAACATCAGGTGACCAGTGTACTTTTTGGTCAGCCCAAATGCGTCCAGGCATTCCAACTCCTTTTATAAAAGTTCTATCTTGGGTAATTCTCATAAAGTTCTGTAATCTTTGATTTTTTGTTTGGCCTATCCAAACAGCAGCGCATCTCAAAACTTGGTTGACTTGATCTACCTTCCAAACTTCTCCTTCAGAGAAATTAATAAATTTACAAATTGTTTCAAGTATTGTCTCAGATATCTCATCAAGAGAGGAATGTTCGGCTAGTAGCTTAATAATATGCTGTTGCAAAATGAAATGTTTTTTGGTTTGTTGATTTTTTTTTGCACGTCCGTCATTATTTTTCATAGGCAACAGATCACAGCTATTTTTACTTTATTATTACTAATTGTAGCCCGGTTTTTGCTAGTGCATTAATTTTAAACATTTAAAAACATTA
>DJAM01000066.1:3209-3790 GCA_002429595.1 Coxiellaceae bacterium UBA6002 | reverse complement strand
TCGCGGGAATGACAGGAAAAACTTCTTCCGCAGGCGGGAGAGGGACAAAACAATCGGTGTACCTGTATTGAAACTACCCCAAGATTTTATAGATGAGGTTTTGGCTCGTACTGATATTATTGAACTAGTCGAACAGCGCATCACGCTCAAAAAAACTGGGCAAGCTAATTATCAAGGATTATGCCCCTTTCATAGCGAAAAGAGCCCTTCTTTCTCTGTAAATCGTCACAAGCAGTTTTATTATTGCTTTGGTTGCAAGGCAAGCGGCAATGCGATTAGTTTTCTTACCGCCTATGACAAGCTTAGTTTTCTTGAAGCAGTCGAAATTTTAGCCAATAAGGCTGGCATGAGCCTGCCTGAAACCAGCCATCTTGCGCCCGCGAATGCCGCAGAAGCGAGTCATTTTGAGCTATTGCGCAAAGCAGCCAATTATTTTAAAGCTGCACTGAAGAAAAACCCCGCTGCCAAGGATTATCTGCTGAATCGTGGTCTAACCCCCGAAATCATTGATGAATTTGGCATAGGCTACGCACCAAGTGGCTGGCAAAATTTAGTCGACGCGGCTGGTAAAACAGCCGCTT
>DJAM01000066.1:1547-3095 GCA_002429595.1 Coxiellaceae bacterium UBA6002 | reverse complement strand
AAACCAGCCGCTTCGAAAACTAAGTTGCAAGAAGTGGGGTTGATTATCCAAAAAGATGAGCGTTGGTTTGATCGCTTTCGTGAACGTGTTATGTTTCCGATCCATAACAAGAAGGGACAAATCATTGCCTTTGGTGGCAGAACCCTCACTACTCAACAACCGAAGTATTTAAATTCCCCCGAAACTAAAGTATTTCACAAAAGCCGTGAATTATATGGCTTATTTCAAGCGATTCAGCACCATCGTGAGCTTGACCAGCTCATTGTGGTAGAAGGATATTTAGATACGATTAGCCTCCATCAATTTGGTATAAAGAATGCAGTAGCAACGCTAGGAACAGCAATCACCTCGAATCATATTCATTTATTACTCAGACTGACGAATGATGTCATTTTTTGCTTTGATGGTGACAGCGCCGGTGAAAAAGCAGCATGGCGTGCGCTCGAAATAGTCTTACCGATGATGAATGAAGGCATCAAAGTCCGATTTTTATTTTTACCTAGCAACGAAGATCCTGACAGTTTTGTGAGAAAAGTCGGCAAAGAACAATTCCTCAGTGCGCTAAATGAAGGCGTTTCCCTGTCAGACTTTTTCTTCAAAAAACTGCTAGCTCAAACAGAAATTGAGACGATCGCTGGCAAAACCCGGTTAGTTCATTTAGCGAATAAAAAGCTACATCAGCTCCCCAAGGGCATCTTTCAAGAACTAATGTTTAATCGTCTTGCAAATATCGTTGGAATCAATGAGGACAAAATTAAAGCGATTCTAGAAGCACAGGAGCGCCCTCAGCCCTCTGCTCTCGTTCCAGCTGCCACGTACGATTCGGGAAAAATTACGACGCCAGTGTTATTGGCTATCCGGCTACTACTGCAAGCGCCAGGATTGGTACAACGCGTAGCGATTCCACCAAATTTCGAGACAATTCAATTAGAAGGATTTGATATAATTAGAAAATTATTGTCTATACTTAAGCAGAACCCACTGCAAACTACTGGATGTTTACTAGAATATTTTTCGAATGACCCTGCGCGTCCATTACTCATGGAGCTAGCAGCTCAGGATTTATTGATTCCAGATCCTGGCTGGCACAATGAACTACAGGGTGCATTTGAGCGGATTCTTGAGATTGAGAAAGAACTGCAAATCCAAACATTATTAGCAAAGGGGTCAAAGGAAGGCTTGACCATGGAGGAGAAATTGTTACTTCAGCGACTACTCTCGACGCGAAAGTAACATCTTGACTGGAATAATCTAAATATGCTGCTAATATACCTCCTGAGGTTTTTTAGCCGCCGAAGTTCCTAGTCACAACAAGCACTTGGACCGTTTTCTTCTGGGATCAACAAGGCCTTGGAATTTACCTTGGCGAAGTTATTACGTTATTAGCGAGTGTCGTTTACACGGAGGTAGATGGCATTTTGTCCTGTTAGGGTTTTTTCGACCCTAAACAGTTAATCTCCAGTTAACTGGTACTACGGAGACAATATGACCATTGAACAAGATAAATTTAAAGAGTTAATTACCAAGGGTAAAGAACAAGGTTATTTA
>DJAM01000066.1:1174-1447 GCA_002429595.1 Coxiellaceae bacterium UBA6002 | reverse complement strand
GGTAAAGAACAAGGTTATTTAACTCTTGATGAAGTTAATGATCACCTACCCGGCAACCTTGAAGCTGATGTAATCCAAGATATTTACGACCGGCTGAACAACTTAGGGATCATCATCTATGATCAACCACCTGATGAAGATTCTTTATTATTAGTTGAAGGCGCTACAGCTGGTATTGACGAAGAAGTTGAAGAAGAAGCTGTTGCGGTCTTAGCGACTATTGATAGTGAATTCGGACGTACTACCGACCCTGTGCGTATGTATATGCGTGAA
>DJAM01000066.1:0-1061 GCA_002429595.1 Coxiellaceae bacterium UBA6002 | reverse complement strand
TGTATATGCGTGAAATGGGTAGCGTTGAGCTTTTAACACGTCAAGGTGAAATTGCTATTGCCAAACGTATTGAAGAAGGCTTAAAGCTAGTCCTCACCGCTCTTTCGCAATATCCAGAAGTTATTGCATCCATATTGAGTCAATACGATAAAGTTGAAACTGGCGAAAAACGCTTAACAGACATTATCACTGGCTTCATCGATGAAGAAATCGACGAATCACAAATCGTAGAAAAGGATGAAGAACTCCCTGCTGACCTTGAAGATCTGGATGCTGACATTGAATTTGATGAACCACCGCCAGTGACCACAAAGAAAAAAGGGGCAAAAGAAGAAGTCATAGCTTCGTCAGAAGAAGATGAAGAAGGTGATGGTGATGGTGATGGCGACGGTGAAGGCGAAAGTGATAGCGGCGACGAAGATAAGCTTGATGGCGAAGGCGAAGAAAATGAGGAAGGAGAAGGCGAAGAGTTCGAAGCCAAAAAACCTAAAGCTGAAGATGAAGAGGAAGAGGATGAAAGTAGCGAAGGCTCCGACATCATGGACAGCGGTCCAGATCCGATCTTAGCTAGGCAACGTTTCGAAGAATTACGCGCTGCTTTTGGAAAATACACTGCTTCTGCTGCCAAACATGGTAAAACCAACCCTAAGACAGTGAAATTTCAAGATAACTTAACGGATATTTTTATTCACTTTAAGTTGTCACCAAAGCAATTCAACAAACATGCGCGAAAACTGCGTGAAATGTTGGTAGAAGTTCAAGATCAAGAACGTCTAATCGTTAAACTTTGCGTCGACCGCGCCAAAGCGCCTAAAGCAAAGTTAATCGAATCATTCGTCAATAATGAAACTAACCCAACTTGGTTTGATGATTTTATCGCTCAAAACCCTGATCAAGCTGAAGCGCTAAAGTCTCACCAAACTGAAATTACCCGCTTACAAAAGAAACTGATCATTATTGAAAAGGAAAACAAGCTCAGCATCGGTGATATCAAAGAAATCAATCGCCGCATGGCCAGTGGTGACGCCAAGGCCCGCCGAGCTAAAAAAGAAATGATCGAA
>DJAM01000008.1 GCA_002429595.1 Coxiellaceae bacterium UBA6002 | reverse complement strand
TTTTCACACCGGCATAGCCGGGGGTTTCAGAACGTTAAATGACATAGGAACGCGGGACTGATATAGAACGCGAATGACACTCACAAATAATTTTGCTGGAATTTCATTTTCTTGACATTATAATCGCTTAAAACCCCTCAAAGAGTGCCTACACCGGATGACTTTATTAGCCTGTGGAATTAGTCATTTAACTGCGCCACTTGAACTGCGTGAACAGTTTTCTTTCACTCCAGAACGAGCCCAGCGGTTTTTAAAAGAACTGATTCAATCTCAATCAGCCCATGAAGCGATGGTTTTATCCACGTGTAATCGAGTTGAAATCTACAGCAAAACATCTAAACCTGATTCATTTCGACAGTGGTTACAAGGTCATCTCAATTTGAAGCTTGAACCACACTGGTATTCCTTTACTGAAAAACAAGCTGTCTCGCATATTATGCGGGTAGCAAGTGGTTTAGACTCTATGGTGTTGGGAGAGCCACAAATCCTCGGTCAAATGAAGCATGCTTTCACCATAGCCCTTGAGGTTGGCTCTATTGGATCTCATCTCCAAAAACTTTTCCAAACGGTCTTCAATGTCACCAAACATGTTAGAACGGATACGGCGATTGGTGCCAATCCAATTACTTTGGGCTTTGCCGCCACTACTTTGGCAAAGAGAATCTTTAGTGATTTGTCGAAGCGTAGCGTGTTATTGGTCGGCGCAGGTGAGATTGTAGAACTTGCCGGTTTACATCTACAAAGTAGCGGCGTCAAACGCTTCATCATCGCAACCCGATCCGCTTCTAAAGGAGAAAGTTTAGCTAACCGACTCGATGGTCATGTGATTCCGTTTGATGACCTTGCCATCTATTTAAAAGATTCGGACATCGTCATCTGCGGCACTTCAAGCGATCAACCTATTCTTACTAAAGCAACAGTCGAAGGCGCTATTAAAGCTAGAAAGCATCGGCCTATATTTATGGCTGATTTAGCTGTCCCAAGAGATATCGAACCCGAAGTTGGTAATTTTGAAGATGTATATCTTTATAATATTGATGACCTTAAATCCATCATCGATGACAATCGCCAGTGTCGCGAAGCGGCTGCTCAACAAGCAGAAAAGTTGATTGAGTTACAGGCAAGCTATTTTATTAAACACTTAAAGTCGCTTGATGCAAATGAGATGATCAAAGATTACCGCGCTCAGATTGAACTACTCTGCACCAAAGAGCTGGAACTGGCACTACAGCGATTAAGCAACGGAAATTCAGATCCTACTGAAATCATCAAACAACTCACTAACCAAATCTGCAACAAGATTACTCATGGTCCCACGACCAAGATGAAGGAAGCAGCCTTCGATGGTCGTATTGAATTGCTATCCTATGCTCGTTATCTGTTAGATTTGTGATGGCTACGTTTTAAAAATGAGTTATAGTTAAAGTAAGCACACTTAAGTAATTGAAACTATGAAAGATACTATTCAAAGAAAGCTACACAGCCTTATCGAACGTCATCAAGAGGTCAGTTTGTTACTCAATGATCCTGGTATTATCAGTGATCAAAATCGCTTTCGAGATCTCTCTAAAGAATACTCGCATTTGGAGCCGCTCGTAGAATGCTATAAATCTTACCAAATCAATGAGGAAGCTATTCAATCCGCTATCGTTCTACAGGACGAAAGTGACCCCGAATTAAAAGCTTTAGCTTCCGAAGAATTAGACAATCTCTACCCCAAACAAGAACAACTTGAATTACAGCTTCAGAAATTATTGATTCCACCAGACCCAGAAGATGATCGTAACGTCTTTTTAGAAATTCGTGGCGGTGCTGGTGGTGATGAAGCAGCGATTTTCGCTGGCGATCTGTTTCGCATGTATTCTCGGTTCGCAGAACAAATGGGCTGGCGAGTGGAGATTATTTCTGAGCACCATGGTGAACATGGCGGTTTTAAAGAAATTATCAGTCGGATAATCGGTAAAGACGTTTATTCCAAACTAAAGTTCGAATCTGGCGCGCATCGAGTACAACGAGTGCCGGCGACTGAATCTCAAGGCCGAATCCATACTTCAACATGTACAGTAGCTGTCATGCCAGAAATTGAAGAAGTCGACGAAGTTGCGGTCAATCCTGCGGAATTGAAAGTTGATACTTACAGGGCATCCGGAGCCGGCGGTCAGCACGTCAATAAGACCGATTCTGCTATTCGTATTACTCACTTACCAACAGGCATCGTGGTTGAGTGTCAAGATGAACGGTCGCAACATAAAAACCGTGCACGGGCAATGTCATTACTCGCTGCAAAATTATTGGATCAAGAACGTTCCAAACAACAAAAAGAACAAGCCGAAACTCGACGTAATTTAGTTGGCACCGGCGATCGCTCAGAACGAATTCGAACTTATAATTATCCGCAAGGACGCATTACCGATCATCGAATCAATCTGACAATCTATAAGCTTGAGGAAGTGATGGAAGGCAACCTTGAGTCTGTGATTGAACCTTTAATGAATGAACATCAAGCAGATCTACTAGCCAGCTTAGCGGAGTCATAAAATTGTATGACCTTCCAAGAAGCGATTAGCTATGGCTTAAATAACCTCAACAATCGTTTAGAATCTGAACTTATATTCTGCCACGTAGTTAATGTTTCTCGCAGCTATCTTTATGCTCATCAAGAAGAAGAGCTTGACGCTTTTTTATTGCAAGAATACCAACGTCAAATTGAAAACAGAAAACAAGGGTTACCCGTTGCATACATCACGGGCTGTAAAGAATTTTGGTCTTTGGATTTTGAAGTTAATCAACATACTCTAATACCTCGCCCTGAATCTGAATTGCTCGTTCAGCTTACTTTAGAAAAATTCAGCAGCGAACAAAATGTAACTATTCTTGAACTTGGCGTGGGCAGTGGCGCAATTGCTATCGCTATTGCGCATGAACGACCGCAATGGCAAATTGTTGGTACAGATATTTCAAAAGATGCTTTAACAATTGCACAAAAAAATGCTGATCGACATCGCATTGAAAATTTAGAGTTATACGAATCAAACTGGTTTCAAAATGTGCCAGCAATCAAATTTGATATTATTATTTCTAACCCGCCTTACATTGCTACAAACGATCCACATTTAGCACAGCTCCGCTATGAACCACAATCAGCTTTGGTATCTGGCGAAGATGGACTAGATGATATTAAAATAATTATCAAAGAGGCAGTTGGGTATCTGGATGAAAAAGGACAATTGATATTGGAGCATGGTTATAATCAAGGCAATCAAGTTCGCAATCTAATGAAACAAAATTATTATCAAGATGTTAAAACGATTAAAGATCTTAACGACATCGAACGTGTAACAATTGGAACAAGGTGTAACTAATGAAGATAGTCATTGCAAGTGGTAACGAAGGAAAAATTAAAGAAATAAATAGCATATTATCCGACGAAAGGATTGAAATTATTCCGCAAACAGCACTAGGCGTTTCTGATGTCGTTGAAGACGGTTGCACCTTTATTGAAAACGCGCTTAAAAAAGCCAGGCATGCAACTAAACAAACTAATCTACCAGCTATTGCTGATGACTCTGGTCTTGTTGTAGCTGCGTTAAATGGTGATCCTGGAATTTATTCTGCACGCTATGCAGGTCAAAATGTTTCGTTTCATCAAAACATTATTAAACTTCTTGAAAATATGAAAGAAGTACCAGACACCGAACGCCAAGCATTTTTCTATTGCTGTTTAGTCTATTTACGTTCAACAAATGACCCCTGCCCAATTATTTGCGAAGGAATTTGGCACGGCAAAATTTTAAAAGAACCACGAGGCATCCACGGCTTTGGCTACGACCCCATCTTTTTAGATGAAGAACGAAGCTGCAGCGCCGCTGAATTATCACCAGAAGTTAAAAATGAAATTAGTCATCGCGGGCAAGCAATGAAGAAGTTTTTGAAGAGATTTCGCGAATTATCTTATTAGCTGAGGCACGTTATCCAATTGTAAAATGTTATCCGGAAAAATTCGTTTATATAAATCTAGTAGTTCGCTCGCATCTAATTTTGAAATGTTATGCGTAATTAAACAATCGACGTTTAAACTAAGTCCTGATTGTTGCGCAGGGACTACCTCAAAAAACATACTTTGGAACGCTCGAACTTTGTCAGCAATAGTATTTTGTGAATCTGTTGCCAACAAAATAATATCATTAAGAACATCATGCTTAGTTTGCGCTAATTGAATTAAATAGTTACCAAGAACATATGATTCATAAATTGCGTAAAGTATCAAAAAACAAAGAATTAACAATTCTAAGAGAACCATCTCAGTAGAATTTTGCGCATAATCAAATGGACCTCTACTTCTAAAATTTCCTGCTATGGCAACAGCAAAAGGTAAAAAAACATTAGACAGATTTTTTAGTGTTAAGGAATGATTTCGAGCCTGATAGCAAACTGCAAGAAATGGATAATATTGCTCTTGAAGCCCAAGCAAATATTCTCGAGCTTCATGCTCTGCTTGCTCATTTCCATTAATTAGCTGTTGTACAATTCTTCGAACTTTGTCTTGGTCACTTGAATTAAATAAATGGAAAGTACTAGGAGAAAGGACTTTGTAAAATTTGGCAACTGCAGTTTCTTGTGGAGCTAAGGCCATAAAACGCTCTTATTTATTGTTGTAGTGCGATATTACTCATAATTGCATCAGCCGTAAAGACCGTCAAAATTACCAACCATTGTGAAAAAGTGTAAAATCAAGAATCCTTCGAAGGCTCTTCTCGTAACAATCGCGCAGCTTCAAGTCGGGCTAAATATTGGGCCCAATTACTGTCGTGGTTGATGCAAAGATCGTGCAGGATTTCCCAGGTGTATAAACCAGTAGCATGGCCGTCGTCGAAAATTAGTTTTACCGCGTAGGAACCTACAGGCTCGATGTTGATAATGCTGACATTTTTTTTGAAAAAGACTAATTTGCGTGGCTCTTTAGAGTGACCTCTTACTTCGGCAGAAGGGGAGAAAACTCTTAGATACTCGCACGTTAATTGATAACGTTTGCCATCATCAAACGTGACATCTAAGAGTTTCGATTTTTTGTGTAGTTTTATTTCAACAGGTATTGCCATTTTTCTTTATCATAAAATATAGCGACTGAGATCTTCATCTTTAACAAGATGAGCCAATTGTTTGTTGACGTATTTTTTATCGATCACGATTTTTTCACCATCTCGGTCTGGTGCTTCGAAGGAAATTAATTCCAACAGTTTTTCCATGATGGTGTGCAAACGTCGAGCTCCGATATTTTCGGTGCGCTCATTCACTTGATAGGCGATTTCCGCTAAGCGCTGAATTCCATCTTGTGCAAACTCTAATTCTACGCCTTCAGTACTCATTAACGCGACATATTGTTCCGTTAATGAAGCGTTTGGTTCTGTTAGAATACGAACAAAGTCATCTGCAGTGAGTGCGTTCAGTTCCACTCTTATTGGTAAACGACCTTGTAGTTCTGGAATAAGATCAGAAGGTTTAGCTAGGTGAAATGCACCTGAAGCAATGAATAAAATATGATCGGTTTTCATCATGCCATATTTTGTAAACACCGTACTGCCTTCAATGATTGGCAGCAAATCGCGCTGGACGCCTTCTCGAGAGACATCACCGCCACCGCTATATTCGCCTCGTTTCACAATCTTATCTAGTTCATCGATAAAGACGATGCCATTTTGCTCGACGCTTCTTAGCGCTTTTGCTTTAATGTCGTCCTCATTAATCATTCGACCTGCTTCATCTTCGGTCAGCTGCTTGAGGGCGTCTTTAATTTTCATTTTGCGAGATTTGGTTCGATCGCCTGAAATATTTTGAAACATATTTTGGAGCTGACTGGTCATCTCTTCCATGCCAGGAGGTGCCATGATTTCAAAGCTCACGCCTTGGGTGGAAACCTCAACTTCAACTTCTTGATCATCGAGCTCCCCCGATCGTAATTTTTTCAAGAATAGATTTCGTGTGTTGTTTTTCGGTGTCTCTTCTTCATCTGCAGAACCTCTTGCTTTGGGAAGCAGAATATTTAGCACTCTTTCTTCGGCTGATTCTTTTGCGCGCTGTCGCACTTTGGTCATTTCATTTTCACGTACTTGCTTAACAGCAACATCCACTAAATCTCTGATAATAGATTCAACGTCACGCCCAACATAACCTACTTCAGTAAATTTGGTTGCTTCTACTTTAATGAAGGGTGCCTTAGCAAGTTTTGCTAATCGTCGTGCAATTTCGGTTTTACCAACACCAGTCGGACCGATCATCAGAATATTTTTTGGAGTAATTTCAGCAGCTAAATCGGTTTCTAACTGCATCCGACGCCAACGATTACGTAGTGCATTTGCCACAGCACGCTTCGCGCTATTTTGGCCGATAATATACTTATCTAGTTCATGAACAATTTCTTTGGGTGTCATTACTATTTCGGTCATTCTTTCTACTCTTTACTGTCTAATTCTTCAATGGTGATATTATGATTGGTATATACACAAAGGTTAGCTGCAATGGCTAAACTTTTTTCAACTACTTTTCTCGCGCTTAACTTGGTATTTTCCAGCAAGGCTATCGCAGCAGATTGTGCGTAGGGACCGCCAGAGCCAATCGCCATAATACTATTTTCGGGTTCGATGACATCGCCATTACCAGTAATAATCAATGAAGATTGGCGATCTGCCACCGCTAACAAAGCTTCAAGTCGGCGCAGAATTTTATCGGTTCGCCAGTCTTTGGCTAATTCAACTGCCGAACGCATTAAATTACCGGAGTGTTTCTCTAGTTTCGCTTCAAAGAGTTCAAATAGGGTAAAGGCATCTGCCGTACCACCTGCAAACCCTGCAATCACGCGATCGCCATAGAGCCTTCTGACCTTACGAGCATTGCCTTTCATCACAATAGACTTACCCATGGTGACCTGGCCATCACCCCCAATTACTACTTTGCCATCTCTTCGAACAGATAATATTGTCGTACCTCTGAACTGTTCCAATGATTATTCCTCGTCTAGTGGGAGATTAAACACACCTGTTATATGTGTAATCTTTATTTATGGGGTCGAACTTAAGATTTTCAAGTAATGTTGAGTGGTTATTCACTAATTGCCTTCACAAGATCAGCAGGAATTTCATTCTCCTCCAGCTGTTTCTTAATTTTTAGGGCTTCGTTTTTACTTGTATAAGGTCCTGCAACGACTTTATAGGGGGATGTTTTGGAAATGGTGATTTGATCCACCCCTATTAATGAAAGTTGTGCCTTAAGCTGGTCAGCTTCTGCAAAAGTTTTGAAGGAAGCAATCTTCAAGGTAAAAGAAACGGTTTGATTTTCTGGCTCTTTTTTAGTTTTGGAACCAGCATCCTCCTCAGAGAGGAGATTATAAAACTCATAATTAGAATGAGTTGAGCTTTGAGACTGTTTTTCCTTAGGGCGAATTTTTTTGGTGGCATGCTCTTTTAATGCAACAGACTGGCTGCTCACCACTTCAGAAGATTCAGCTTCTGAAAATGATGGTGTGTTGTCTTTAGATTTTAATAAGAAATAACTTGGCACAACGAGTCCAATTAAAATGCCACTTAATAGCCATTTGATAGGTGAAACTGCAGCTCGTTGTCGTTGAGGGCTTCGTCGTTGATAAGTAGTTCTGCGTGTGTTTCGTCTTGCCATAGGATTACTTTTCTTTTGTTTGCCATTGATAATTAATCAGCGCTTGATTGTTAGACAGCATTAACCAGCCTTGCTGTTGCCAAGCTACTAACGTCCGAGCAATTTCGTTACTGATAACATTTTCGTCATTACTACGCAATTTTAACTGATACAAACCAGTTAATAATTGATTTAACAAATCAGAAGGGATTTTAGCACTAATAGTAGCTTTTTGTAGCACTTCAAGAGAATCATGAGTCTTGGGAGAAGAATGATAGTGCCCAGTTGCGGCCATAGTGCCCCAAAAAGTATTTAACTGTAAGCTGTCGAGCTTAATTTCTGCCCCTTGGTGTAACATTGCTACGAACTTTTCTTTTGCAGCTTGCCATTGATTAGGATTTAAAAGATGCACCGCAGTTATCGGAAATTGAGCATGGAATTGTTCGACTGAAGATAAGTTCAAGTTATTCATGCTGAATTTTATTTGCTGTGATCCGTAATTATTCTTATCAATTCCTAAATTAGCGACACTGCCTAAAATCACCATGTTATAACGACCATCATTCGCAGCAGTAATAATATTAAAATTCAATTGGTTAATATAATATTGTTTACTATCCTGCTCCCAAACCATACGACCCACTTGATACTCTCGCTTACCAATCCATAAGCCACCATGCGTTTTACTTAGATTGGAAAGCACAGAGAAATTATCGATGGTTCTTGACCGATCTGTTTTTGAGGACAAATGTTGTAACTTAAGAACAATCTGCACCTTATTATTTTTTAGATTCCAGTCGAGATTGCCATAGGCATTGGAAATTGAATACATCGGCATAGAGGAGTGTTGAGGAACCGTTAGAGAAGGAACCGCGATATGAGTTTTAAGATTTCCCAATAATGTTAGCGTTGAGTTGGCAAGAAAGGTTTGATTATATTTTGAGATTATTTCTAGTAAGGCAACCGTAACACCATGGCGATTAATAATTAATGGGCCATGGTAAATTTTCTGACTAATTGTTAAAGCGTCATCAGGATTATTGACCTCTGGTTGTAGCGGTTTATCGATCAAGGGTAAGTTCATGATCCAGGTTGCTTCAGAGGAAAACCAACCACGATGGTAGCTACGCAGTTTAAAATTTAGATTACTGCTTTCCATTAATGCGGCAAGATTTGGTTGATATTGCTTTTGCAAATATAGACCAATGATCAGTGGTGTCACAGCTAGTAGCAAAATTAAACCAACAATACTAATCCATAATTTTTTCATAAGAGCTCCGACTAATTACATTACTTCAGGCGTTGAAACCCCGAGTAATCTTAAACTATTCGCAAGTACTGTCTTAACAGCAAACGCAAGGCAAAGCCTAGCATTGCGAATGTTCTCATCCTCAACCAGAAATTTACTAGCATTGTAATAGGTATGGAAATAAGTTGCCAAATCCTGCAAAAAGTGGACCAGAAGATGTGGCTCGTAATTGACGGCAGCTGCCTCAATAATTTCAGGATATAAAGAAAGTGCCGTTAACAAGTTTTTTTCATGCGCACTTGTAAGTAAGTCACAATGAGCTAAACCCTTTTCTTGATCAAAGCTTAATTTCTGATGTATTAACTGTCTTTCAACACTACAGATACGTGCATAGGCATATTGTATATAGTACACAGGATTTTCATTTGATTTCGATTTGGCAAGTTCTAAATCAAAGTCCAAATGTTGATCACATTTTCGCATCACATAGAAAAATCTAGCAGCATCATTGCCAACTTCTTCTCGCAACTCGCGTAGCGTGACAAATTCCCCACTGCGAGTAGACATTGAAACTTTAGCTTTTCCTCTATATAAAATAGCAAACTGCACTAACAACACTTGCAACTTTTGTTCATCTTCCCCAACTGCTCTCAAAAAAGCAATAATACGTGGCGCGTAACCGTGATGATCAGCACCAAATAAATCTATAATCTTTTCAAAGCCACGCTCGTATTTATTGAAGTGATAACCTACGTCAGAGGCAAAGTAAGTCGTTTGACCATTTTCTCTAATCACAACGCGATCTTTTTCATCTCCGAAAGAGGTTGCTTGGAACCAGGTTGCACCATCACGTTGATAGAGGTACCCTGCTTTTTGTAAGCGCTCTAAGCCCTTAGCAATATCGCCATTGCCTACTAAACTTTTTTCGGAAAACCATTGCTGATAGGTTACGCCAAAACCTTCAAGGTCCTCGCGGATATCTTTTAAAATTGCTTTTAGGCCGAACTGCAATATCTCTTCGAAGGTGTCTTCACCTAAAAGTTTTTTAGCACGTGCAATGATTGCATCGATATACAATTCTTTGTCACCACCTTCATGACCTTCTACTTCGTCTTGTGGTAAAGATTCAAAAATCTGTTCAATAGGTCGCAATAGTTCTTCTCGTTTGGCAACTTTCAAATCCTTCGCAATGTCGATGACATAAGCACCCTTGTAACCATTACTAGGGAAAGGAAAATTCTCACCAAATAATTCCAAATAACGTAACCAAATACTCGCTGCCAAAATTTGCATTTGTCTGCCAGCATCATTGACGTAATATTCACGATGAACCCGATAACCTACTGCTTCCAAAAGATTGGCAACAGACGCACCATAAGCTGCGTGCCGACCATGTCCAACATGCAAGGGTCCCGTAGGATTTGCAGAAACAAATTCTAAAATCACGGGTTTGCTTTGCCCGAGTGAAGAGTGACCATAAATCCCATCTGTTAACAATACTTGGGAAACGACATCTTGTAAGGCTTTTTCAGTAAGATGAAAATTAATAAATCCAGGGCCTGCAATTTCGACTCGCTCAATTTCAGTTGAGTCAGGTAAAGAACTAATAATGCCAGCAGCAATTTCCCGTGGGCTTTTTTTCAAGGGTTTTGCGAGGACCATTGCAATGTTTGAAGCAAAATCGCCATGTGCAGAATCTTTAGTCCGTTCAACATGAATTTTAGCAACATCTATTTCTTCATTCGTATTGCTTAAATATGTTTTCAAACTATCGTTAATTAACGCTTCAATTTTATTTTTCAAAGTTGTCCTTCCCGTCTTACAGATTTGTCCAATCTCTTGGTGTTAAGTAATAGTTATAAAGTTCTTCTTCGCGACTTCCTGGTGTTGGCTGCCAGTTATATTCCCATCTCACTAGCGGCGGCAACGAAACTAAAATTGATTCTATTCTGCCACCAAATTGTAACCCAAACAAAGTGCCACGGTCCTGCAATAAGTTGAATTCAACATAACGACCGCGACGATACAATTGGAACTGGCGCTGTTGTTCATCATAGGGATGAGCGTGCCGCAAAGCGATTATTGGAAAATAGGATCTAGCAAAGTGATCACCGACGCTTTTAATAAAATCAAAACACTTTTCAAAAGGCCAATGATTTAGTTCATCAAAAAATAAGCCACCGATACCACGAGGCTCTTGTCGGTGCTTCAAATAAAAATAGCGATCTGCCCACTCTTTGTATTGACTATAAACTTCGTCACCAAAAGGTTCGCAGGCCTGTTTTGCCGTTTTATGCCAATGAATACAATCTTCCTTAAAACCATAATAAGGCGTCAAATCATAGCCACCACCAAACCACCAAACATTTTCATTGTTTTTAGTTGTCGCTGAAAATAAACGTAAGTTAGCATGACAAGTTGGAGCCATAGGATTCAACGGATGAACGATGAGCGATATGCCAAGCGCTTCAAAAGCGGAATTGGTCAAATCAGGTCGGTTAGCAGTAGCTGCAGCTGGAAGTTCCTTTCCAAAAACGTGAGAAAAATTAACGCCTGCTTTTTCGTAAATACTGCCGTTACTAAATGCACAACTAATGCCATCACCGCCATTGTTAGGACGTTGCCATCGATCTTGCTGCAACACTAATTTAGAATCATCCGTTAAAAGCTTTTGTGTTAAATCTTCTTGCAAGGCTACTAAATAGTCTCTAACAGATTGTGTGTCACATATTTTCATACATCACCTTAAGGAATGTTATTTCCGATACCAAACTCCAGTTACGGCATCCCGTATTGGAGTTGGTGTTAATAATTCTCCAACCTCTCCCTCTAAAATAAAATCAATTTTTTGTTGGAAATATTCTTGCACTTGTAAACTCGTTTTAGCAGGTGACAAGCCTTCAGGATTTGCACTCGTCGATATGATGGGATTTTTAAATTCTTCACAAAGCTTCACCACAATTGGATGGTTTGATACTCGCAAAGCGATTGTATCATCTTCCGCTATCAACCACCTGGGCGCTAATTTCGACGCTGGGAATACCCATGTTACAGGGCCAGGCCATGTTGCCATCACTCGACTTAATTGCTCTTTCGTAAGCGGCATTATTAATGAATTAATTTGTTCCCAACTGGCAGCGACTAAAATACAGCCCTTAGCAACATTTCTCGTTTTCAATTCATATAAGCGGGTAATGGCATCTTGATTATAAGGATCACAGCCTAAGCCATACACCGCTTCTGTCGGGTATGCGATGATATGACCTCTCTTTAAATGAGTAGCCGCTTGAACGATGTCGTTGCTCAAAGTCATTGTTAGGTCAAAGATGCCTCAAGTTCGGCATTTTTTTTCTGAATCGTTGCCACAGTAGCTTCACGTTCACTACGTAACTTTGCTGCTAGGTTGTCATTCGTGATTGCTAATATTTGAGCCGCAAGGTAACCAGCATTTTTAGCGCCTGGCTTACCAATCGCCACACAAGCAACTGGAATACCACCTGGCATTTGAACAGTAGATAACAATGAATCAAGACCATTTAAACTACCGGCATCCATTGGCACCCCGATAACTGGCTTTACTGTGTGAGCGGCTACCGCGCCGGCTAAGTGTGCAGCTAAGCCCGCTGCAGCAATGAAAATAGCACAACCACGCGACTCTGCATCGTGAATATAGTTCTGGGTCATAACAGGGGTACGATGTGCCGAGGCAATTTTCACTTCGTAGGGGATTGCAAATTTATTGAGAATTTCAATGGTGCTTTGCATGGTCGGCAAATCAGAATCAGAGCCAACGAGAATGGCAACAAAAGATTTGTTCATTATAGATACTCTCATCAATGTTTAGAAATTGCTAAGCGTTTTAAGTTTAGTTCACTCTTCTTGTTCGTGATAGGGCTCACTAAATTTACATTCTTTTTGTGGGCAAACTTTTTCAGTGCCACGTCGCTTTGTTGTTTTAATCGTTAAAATTTCCCAGCCACACTTTGGACACGGTCCAGGAATAGGTTCATTCCAAACAGCATACTTACACGTAGGATAAGTCGAACAAGAATAAAAATATTTGCCATACCGGCTCTTACGCTTGAGCATATGGCCTTTATGGCATTCCGAACAATCAACACCAGTATCCGCTGGTTTTTCTAAAGGCTCCATGTGCTTACAATTAGGATATTGACTGCATCCTATAAATTTACCGTATCGACCCACTTTGATAACAAGCTCAGAGTGACAATCGGGACATTCACGACCTTCAAGAGTTTGAGCTCCTTTTTGATCATCTTCAAGACCACGAGTGTAATCGCAATCAGGATAACCCGAACAACCAATAAATCTTCCACGCTTGCCAAGCCTTTTTGATAAAGGCTTACCGCATTTTGGACATTCTTCATCTAATGCTTCTTGAGTAACGTCTTTGCGCTTCACTGTTTCTTCGATAACATTTACTCGATCTTTAAATGGGAGCCAGAAATCATCTAGCATCGGGACCCAGTCTTTTTCACCTCGTGAAATATCATCTAGCTCGTCTTCCATTTGAGCAGTGAAATCGTAATCAACATATTGCGTGAAATACTGCGTTAAGAATTGTTTGACGATCCGACCCACATCAGTAGGTTTAAAACGCTTTTGATCAAGCACGACATATTCGCGATTCTTGATGGTATAAATGATGTTAGCGTAAGTAGAAGGTCGACCGATGCCAAAATCTTCTAATGCTTTTACCAAACTCGCTTCTGTGTAACGTGGTGGTGGCTCTGTGAAATGTTGTAGCGAGTGAATCTTAACGAGATCTACAACTTCACCTTCCTCAAGATGAGGTAGGAATTTTTCATCACCATCATCTTTCTTCGCGTCATCAATCCCTTCTTGATAGACGGTAATAAAACCTGGAATGGCAATAGATGAACCATTGGCTCGAAAGCGATTGCCCGCGCCACAATTAAGATCAACAGCCACAGTATCAATCGTGGCATGAATCATTTGGCATGCGACCGTTCTTTTCCAGATAAGATCATATAATCTGAATTGTTCATCATTGAGATAACGTCGAAGATCTTCGGGCAAATAATGAATAGAAGTAGGCCTGATTGCTTCGTGAGCTTCTTGGGCATTTTTTGCTTTTTTGTGAAAGACTCTGACTTCCTCAGGTACATTCTCTTCACCGTAGCGCTCTTCAATAAGCTGCCTAATTTCGGCAATTGCTTCTGCGGCTAAATTAACGGAGTCAGTTCTCATATAGGTTATTAAACCAACAGCGCCATCGTCACCGATTTCAATACCTTCATAAAGTTGCTGCGCAATACGCATTGTGCGGTAAGTGGTATAACCTAATTTACGAGCAGCTTCTTGTTGCAACGTCGAGGTAATGAAAGGTGGTGCCGGATTACGTTTTCGTTGCTTCTTATCAACCTTAATGACCGTTAGCTTTCCAGCTGCGGACTTAATTAAAGATTTCTCAGTCTTTTTAGCTTGTTTTTCATCAACAATAGAAAACTGAGTGATTTTTTCTTTCTCAAATTCTACTAATCGGGCGGTAAAGGGATGTTCTTGCGCTGTCAACTCAGCTTCAATGGTCCAATATTCTTGAGCCTCAAATTTTTCTATTTCTTCTTCACGCTCAACAATCAAACGCAGTGCCGGACTTTGCACTCGACCCGCCGAGAGACCTGGTCTAATTTTCTTCCATAATAGCGGTGAAAGATTAAAGCCGACCAGGAAGTCTAATGCTCGTCGCGCTTGCTGGGCATGCACCAAGTCCATCGCAATTTCTCTAGGATGTTTGATAGCTTCTTTGATGGCAGATTTGGTGACCTCATGAAATACGACTCGAAATACCGGCTTTGAGTCTAAAATGTGCTTTTCTTTCATCAGTTCTGCGACATGCCAGGAAATAGCTTCACCTTCTCTATCCGGGTCTGTCGCAAGGTATAGCGCTTTGGCTTTTTTTAAGGCCTTGGCGATGCTATCTATATGCTTTTTGTTTTTTTCTACGACGGTATATTTCATAGCAAAGTCGTGATCAACATCTACTGCGCCTTCTTTAGGCACTAAATCACGTACATGGCCATAAGAAGCCAATACCTCAAAGTCTTTACCAAGATATTTTTTTATTGTTTTTGCTTTGGCTGGTGATTCTACGATTAAAAGATTAGATGCCATTAATGTAACCCATAAGCGGTATTTTCTAAAACCAAGTTCTCCATACATGCTAAAGCGGCTTCTTGGTCAGGCTGGTTAAACAAGACTAGAAGTATTACCCATTTGACCTGTGCTAAATCAATTTCATGTTCTTCAATGGCCATTAAACGATCAATCACTAGTTCACGGGTAATGGTATTTAGAATGCCCATATTTTGTAAGGATAGCAGAAAACTAATAATTTCAAGGCTAAGCTTCTGAATTTCATAATGTGAAAATATTCTAATTGACTGGGAAGATGCCGATGGCACAGTTTGTTCCTGAATGAAGAGTAAGCCATCCAACCAGCTTAAAGCTTGATCGACGATCATGGAATTAAAGCCCGCCTGTTCTACTAATTCAGCGATCAGCACATCCTCAGTGACATGCAATTTGCAATTGCTTTGCATATGATTTTCAAATAAATACATCAATACTTCAAACATATCTTCTTTCATCAGGACACTCGTCGGTAACCGCTATAGCTGTTAGTTATGTGGCCAGATAGCTCAAGATCCAGTAACAGCGTTGTCAGCTGATTGACTGTAAAATCACTACGTTCAACTAAAAGGTCAATTTTAGCTGGCTCATAACCAATACACTCTAACAGTTTCCGGTGAGGCTCTTCAAGTTCAAAATATTCACTGGCTTTCTCATTTAGTGCGCAATTCGATAGTTTTTTTGCATTAATCCCTAGCTCTAGCAGGATGTCTTGCGCACAAGTCACTAAAGCAGCGCCTTGTTGGATAAGTCGATGACAACCTCGGGCGTGAGGGTTTCGTATTGAACCCGGAACGGCGAAAACCTCCCTACCTTGCTCAGCGGCATATTCAGCAGTAATAAGGGAGCCACTTTTCTCTGCTGCTTCGATGATGCAGGTTCCTAATGATAGGCCACTAATAAGACGATTACGCTGGGGGAAATGTTCCCGCAAGGGAGGCGCTCCTAAGCTAAATTCCGATAAAATTGCACCTTCTTGGCTAATCTGTCTTGATAGCTCATGGTTAGATAAGGGATAAGTCACATCGATGCCGGTGCCAATTACCGCAATTGTTCGGCCTGACCGCAAGGCACCCAAATGGGCAGCCGTATCGATCCCGCGCGCCAATCCTGATGTGATGACGACACCTTGTGCAGCTAAAGTTTTGGCCATTTCAAAAGCAACTTCCTTCCCTTCCGGCGTGGACCGACGGGAACCAACAATCGCCACTTGAGGCTTATTTAAGATAGAACTAGATCCCAGAACATAAATGATGAGTGGCGGGTCTGGAATACTAAGCAATTGTTTAGGATAGTCCGGGCAGATAATTGTCAAGATACTATGCCCAGCTCCGCGAGCACACCAGTTAAGATCTGCTTCGATACTTTGCCAAGTAGGTGTAATGAAATGTCGGATTTGTTCGGAAGAAAGCCC
This sequence comes from Coxiellaceae bacterium UBA6002, assembly GCA_002429595.1. Classification (GTDB taxonomy): domain Bacteria; phylum Pseudomonadota; class Gammaproteobacteria; order UBA6002; family UBA6002; genus UBA6002. Next base: position 289 of record DJAM01000008.1, on the reverse strand, counting down.
GAGTGCTTTATAAAAGCTCTGTTCTCGACCGAATAACTCTCTTATTTCCGCAACTCTCCTTAATAGTTTATAAGTCCCTCGCGGACCTAACTGAGGGGTTTTAACTAGAGCGAGCCAACAAGAGAGTTCTTCGGTAGTAAGTTTCATAAAGGCAATGTACCAAACACTGAGATACCGTGACGATACGGGAAAAACTACCTTAGTTTGCTCATTGTCATTCCCACCTAGCTGTGTGTCATTCCCGCATAGCTGTTTGTCATTCCCGCGTAGGCGGGAACCCATTCCCGGA
>DJAM01000147.1 GCA_002429595.1 Coxiellaceae bacterium UBA6002 | reverse complement strand
TTGAAGATTTAGCGCTTACGCAGCGACTGGCAAAATGACATTAAGTTTAAGCGAAAAGATGTAAATTAATTGGTAGTGAATTCGCAATATTCCACCAAAGTTATCCGCGGGTATAAGGCAGGAAACGTCAAAATTGTGTTTTTTAAAGGAATTGATTCTACTAATTTGGCAACTGATCAATACAAAGATAGCTATACTAGATTAGCTCCTGGCAATGAAAATAAACCATTGTAGCGTCTCTAATTAAATAATAAGCGATGTTTTTTTACAACTTAATGGATAAAAAAAACTGAAGTACGAAATTGCAGTGGTTTCGACAGCTAAGGTAGACGCCTTACAGAACTACTCCTTTCTTCTTCATTTTTATCATCGTTATATATTTGCATCAAACTTTGAACGAATTCATCTTTAGCACCATTAGTCTTGATATAAAATCCGAGAGTCGGGGCGTCAGGACTCGGTCTGACAAATATGGTATGATATGAAACAATTTGAAAATCACTTTTTAATGTAAGTTTTTCAATTAATAGTTTTAAGCTACCAAGACCAGGATCAGTGTCAGTAGAAACTACTGCAACCCTATTTGGGTCATCATTCATCTCTTCAAAAGCAACATCCATATCCTTTACCTGTTCTTTGGTGTAGGTCTTTAAAAGAAAATGATTTACTAATTCTTCAATAGCTTTGTTGCGCATATGGAATCTCTCTATTTTGCATTTAAGGTACCAATTGCGCCTCGAAAGATCAAGTGCACAATTATGAATTGACTATCAATTTTAATACAGTTTATAACGTTGAAAAAAATTTGCTGATATAGTTTAGAATTTTTGACCAGCATTCATATGTAAATCTTGTTCAGTTTTTTCTTCTACGATTTTATCTAGAATAGACAACATTTTATTTAAACATTTGTCAAACGCGATTCGCGTTTGACTTTCATTCTTCTTATTATTCATTTGTTGATACGTCCATATTTCACTTTTTATTTCAAGGTAGCCTCTATTCATTTGGATATAATCACGTAGTGCTGTGGCAAGTGCATGTTGAGGTGTGGCTGTTGTTGAAGCAAGATCGCACCATGCAGGTGGCTTGAGGAAAAGATTGAGTTCTAGAATTAAGTCACTTGCATTTTCGTTCGAAAGGTCCCAAGATGCTTTTGACGTTTGAAATTTTATTATTGCATTGGTTTTTTTATGATTGGTTTGAAACTCCTCCACTAATCTGAAAGTAATATTATTCGGATCGGGCGGCACTATCACTCTGTTAAAATTATTATCCAAAAGAACATCATGAGGAATCATGGAGGTTAAACTACCATTTATTTTACGAAAAAAGTAACCACGATAGTAACTAGGAAAAATATTTTGCACCTGAGCCAATCCTAAAACTTTTTGAGGTTTATTACCTTGTAACGAATGGCCAAGTTTCAAAGGAGCTATTAACTTGGGATCGATACCATTATCTCCCCAGATATAAACTGAACCATCGTTGCTAATTGCGAAGGATTGATAACTTTGAACAACGATTGTTTGCACAAGAGGTAAATTTTTTACTTCTTCTGGTGAAAAGCAATCTGTATTATGTCCTAAACCTAATTCACCAAATTTATTGTGGCCCCAAGCGAACAATTTTCCATTGGACAATAAGGCAAGATTATGGGCTGCTCCTGCTGCTATTTTTGAAATATTGGATAATGAAGTCACTTCCTTAATGGTTCCAACCTCTTTATTATGACCTAAGCCAAGTTGTCCATATTCATTCCTTCCGAATGTCCAAACTGTGCCATTCGTTTTTAGAGCTATACCATGTCCACTACCTGCGCAAATATCAGTGACATCTTTTTGAATGATTTCAGGAATACCATTACTTTCAAATTCTTCGATCCTTAGAAGGGTACCATCATCTTTTAAAGCAAGAATAAAACTAGCTCCTGCTGCAATTTTCTTTATTTTATTTAGACCTGTTACCATTCTCCAAAGACCACGTTTCTCATTCTCTAGCTTAATCCGATCCTTATGGCCTTTAAATGTATAAAGGCATCCATCGAACCAGACATTTCCATCTCCTGTAAGTGCCAAAATTCCATCTGAAAATTGTGCGATACTCCGTATATTAGAAATATTAGGTACTTGGATAAATGTTGGAGTAGAGGGGGATTTTAATGATAAGGGGTCTTCTTGAAATTCTTTAAAATTCCACCAATGACTTCCGCTGAAATCCATCTTTCCTGCAAACCATAATGTTCCATTTGTCCTTAATAGATAAATTTTATCCTCTGCTGCTATAACTTGAATAATTCTTTGATTTTGCAATATTTTTAATAAGTGTCGATTGGCAATATTTTCAAAAGAACGACTTACGAGGCGTAATCTAAGAAGTTCACTGAAAGTGAACCATGAGAATATTTCATCTATATTATCATTTAATTTTGAAACAAGATTTATTTCTGAGCTGAGAGGATTTTTTTGCATGAGTGATCGCTATCATTAATTTTTAACACGACAAATTTACTTCAACTTAATAAAAAAGTCAACAATGATGCCGTCATATAGTAAATTTATGAAGAAACTCCGATCAAACGAAAAAAATTCTATCGTAATTTAAGTGATAAATCGTTTCTAGGAGTGTATTCAACTTATACCATTAATCTAATAGTAATGATTGGATATTAACAATATTTTATGTGCAAGTTTGCATCAACTTGATAAATAATTTCATATTTAAATTGGGGGTTTTCTTCTGGATTTAAATTATTTAAAAAGTGCTGTGCGTCTTACTCTTTCTTTTCCATAAATTACTTTTGAAAAATGAAAACTAATCTTCCCTGGCTTTCACTAAATGATAAACCCACCGCCTTTAGATAAAGGCAAGCCATTTTGTCCACTACACGGTGGTGAACTGACTATCATGGTCTTTGTTAAATATTAAGCAATTTTGTGTGAACTTTGATTTTTCTTGACATTAAGTCGGTAATTTGTATATTTCTTATGCTCTTATTTGGCTTTGAGCAAGTTAACTTTCGATTAACTGTTAAGTTCCATTTCGCGAAAGAAAAGGGATTAGCGTCGTGCGAATGCTACTCTAGTTAGCTTTCGTAAGCATTTTAATCTTCATTACTTTCGTATAGCGGCCAACCGGTAAATATCATCTTTGGAGAGTATCTTGAAAAATAGTGAGGAAAACACTGGGCTTTTTGCTTGGGGTTGGAATAAATTCAAATCAGTGGTAAATACATCATCTTCTTATATAAAAAATATGTTTGTTTCAGAAAAACCGCAAGTACACATAGCAACCGGTGTTTCGTTAATTGCAGCGACCGCGTACTATAAGTTTCCCTCAAATTTTGTTCGTAGATCTAGAAATTTGGATCGTACTGTCATTGGCTTAAATCTAATTTTGTTGGTCGTCAGCGGTCTTAAGACAGTATTCGCGTGGGGTAGAAATTACGGAAGAAACGAGTTTAAGAATTTTTATGAAGGCAAGCTCCTGGAGCTCACTACCCAACATAAAACAACTGAATTACGAAAGACAACTCTCGAAACTGAAAATCAAGCACTAACTGCTGAACAAGATACTTACAAATCAACCATTGCAGTATTGCAAGAGCGTGATAAGCAAAGATCGACAGAGAGTGCTCAGCTACGAAGAAATATCAGACAGGCGACTGCAGAAAGTACATCCTTTCCAGTCAGCTCTCAGCAGCCTGGAACAGTTGCAACATCTGAAACAACAAAAAAACCGGGCAGTGCTAGCCATGATGAAGCTGCAATCTCCCCAAAACTCTAAAACTAATTGACCTAAAAAGAAAAAAATATGCCTAAAATACAGTTGGTAAAGCAAGTTGGTGGTCATCATACGTTTGAAAAAAAACATCTCCCCCAGTTTGGAGAGTTAATGGAATTTTATGATGCGGATAATAAATTAGCGGAAATATATAGAACAAACGAACAGCAATTTGTTTTGAATCATCTTTCCCCTGGCATACTTGACTTTCTCGATGAACAGAAAATAACACGATTTCTACAAGTTGATAGTAATCAGCAAATCGTTATCACACAAGAAGGCATTCCTGAATCAGTAGGTACAACATTAATTTACCAACAATCGGAAATTATTGCTGAAGTTATCAAAACGTCCGAAGCGATCGCTATTAATGTGTACACCAAGAAAGCTGTTGTTATTGATGCTGGAATAAATCATCCGGTGATTTTATTTCAAGCGAAAGATAATAACCTGACCGTTAAGCGTCTTGCTTGCCAAACCGCTATTGTTACTGCCAAAAACTTTTTGGCAGATGATCTGGATTGTGAGGAATTTAATTGCCAAATTCCCGGTGAAGTGAGTTTTTCGGGATTGGTCATCATTGGCAAAATCAACCAAGCTTGTAAAGCAAAGCAATTCTTTATAAGAGGGGAATCTAAATTTACCTTAAAAGATGGTCAAATCGTTGCTGATAATTTTCATTCACAGGGCTACACAAATTTACAAGAAGCAACAATCGCCTGCGATGATAAAGTTATTTTTTCTGAAAACAGTCAGCTCATTGCGAATCGAAGTAAGATTATTGGTAGTTATATCGATGTTTGCAGTCAGGGTGCAGAACTTAAAGATTCAGAACTCGAAGCCGATCACCTATTTTATAGTCCGTTAACAAGCCAATTCCAGCATGGTCTTCTACATAGTGTATTTTTGGAATTGGGAGGAGAAAATCATTTTACTGAAACCTTGATGCATTTCTCCACCTTGAACGTGACTGGATTTCAGAATTGTAAATTATCACGTTGCGTAGGTAGAGAAGACGCAACATTAGTTCATTCAATCCACGGTATTTTAGAATTAGATGACAGTCATTTTTTATCACAAGCGAGTATTGTCATTGAACCAGAAGGCAAGTTAAAGCTACAGGGTAAAAAGGCATTTTTAGAAGCTCACATTTTAATCAAACAAGGTAACTTTGAAATACTTCATCAGGCGCAAGTTATTTTACTTTCGGAAGTTGGTCAAGGTGAATTGGTTATTAAAAATTCTGCGCTGCATCTTCATGGCGATTTTATTGATAGTGGTGAACAAGCTTACAGCAACAGCTCTATACATGCACAAAAAATTAAAATAGGAGGTAGGATACACGTAGATAAGACTAGTTTATTTGCTTCCGAAGATATAATGTCGCTGACAAAAAGTGTGTTGATTGGTCTTGGCAATCAAATAAAATCTAATCAAAAGCTAATCTTAGCGGGAGATTTTTTCTCAAAAGATACTAGTTTAACGTCTCCTCATATTGAATTATTTGCTCGAGGAGAACTTTTATCAAGTCGTCCAGTGTCAGCAATAGAAATAGATAATAAAGTTACTGCTCATACTATTTTAGAATCTCCAATCTACGCGGAAAATATTCATAATTCTGGAAAATTATGTGTTGCGGACAACGTAAAACTTAATGGTAAATTTGAAGCAACCCACTATGCAACAACAAGTTTTCAAGGCTCGCAGTTGATTGCTAGTGATATTATTTTAGCAGGGGCTATCACAGCCTCTGCCAAAAAGACAGAAAAAGGTTATAGTCATCCCGTTTTATTTGCAGCGAATAATTTCAAAGGTGACCTATTTGCTACGATTACCAGTGAAAAAGATGCTTACTTTCAAATTCGATCATCTACAGTTCAAAACCACGCCGATTTTGTGGGTGAGAGAGTTAGGCTAGAGGCTAACAAATTTGTTAATTCAGGTAGGTTGACCATCAATTCTTTAGATCTCTACTTTAATCACTCAGGATTAAATCAGTCTACAATTGAATGTCAAAATATAAGTATTGTAGGACCTTATTGGCAAAATGATTTTTGGATACAAGCGAAAGAGCAATATACTTCTCGCACTTTATGTGAAACTCCAGGTCTCGTTCAAACTAAATTACGTAATCGAAAAACGTTAGTGACTAATGGAATTTTTCTTCCTATATTAATCCTACCTGAGTTTAAAGACATTTTTAAAAATCTCTTTCCGGCAGCAAATATCCTATTGCAGAATTTTTTAGCACGTGAATATGGACAATTGTTAAATATAGCGTCTACTGCGCCTAGCCAATTAAAAATAGTTGTTAATGCGTTGATGAATATGTATCTCCATATTTATACCCATTGGAATAAGCACAAAAGTATTAAAGCTAATGTCTTAGAAGTTTTTAATGAAACACCTACGCATACTTGGCTCTTAGCAGGATGGGAATGTGAAGCGGTTTATCAAGCAGTATCTAGCTTGCAACAATTGAAAAAGATGCATGCCAATGACGTTCGAAATTTGCAAAATGAACTTGGCAATTACGTTAAGAAAATAAAGAATTCCTCGATAAAAGATGTGTTATCCGATGTCAATCAGCTGTTGCATCAATCAAGTGAACGCTTCAAAATCAATTTTAAAGCGATTAGTTCCTCTTTGGAAACTGTAAGAATAGAAGCAGCTAGTCAGTGGAATAACTTACAACAAAAAGTAGCAGTGAACTTGGAAGGTAAAACCAGTGCGCTAAATTATTCTTTCGCTTTCGGAAGAGTTGTCCAGCAATCACTTATTGAGCTAACTCAACGAGAAGAAAGCCAACACTACTTTAAAAATATATTGAAGTTCGGTCTGCCAGTGATTAAAGCTGTTATACCGACTCAAATGGATTTGTCTCTTTGTACAGCTAATTTTATAAATTTTTCTATAAGTAATAATAGTCGAAGCATATTTCGCTTAAATATAGGAGTAGATGTCAATGCTTTTCAAGATGTCCACTCAGTTTATTCTGTTAATCTAGGGGTTAATTCTGCGCTTTGTTTTAATTTAACAGGAAAGGAACTTACCAACTATTTAGGTATTTTCTCTCTATTACAAACACAATTGTCTGTCGATCAATGGAAGAATTTATCAGATACTATTTTGATTTTGCGAAATGGATCTGCTACCGGTCAATGTTTTTCAATGGAGGGCAAATTCTTTTCGATAACAGATATGCAATTCATTTTTGAGAAGTCCTATGATGTTTCAGCTCATGTTACAGTACAAATTTGGAATTATGCTTTTATCAAATCGGCACAGGTGAGCAATCACAGTTCGACATTTATCAGTCAACGCTTAGAGGTAGACGCTAATGTTTATTATCATGATGGTCCTTATTCAGGCAAAGATATATCAGTGAAAGCTAAGCGACTTCACTTTGCTGGAAACAATGACCTTTCTACTATTAGATTAGAAGGAGAACAGGTTAGAGATAGCAGCAAATCAAAATGTGAAGAATATAATATTGATAAAACTATTAAATATGAAAAGGATGGTGAAACCGATGCATTAGTAATTGATGTTAAGGCCGATGAGATCAAACTTGGTGGAATAAATACAGCCACCAAAAATGTACAGCTCGAAGGCAAAAAAATTACCGATGCCAGCAAAACTAACTGTAATCAATATATCGTAGATAAAACATCTCGTTATGAGCAGAGCAGTGATGCTGAAATAACAGCAAGCCTTGTTGATGCTAAAGCGGATGAAATCAAGCTTGCAGGTACCAATAATGTGACGGGTAATGTGCAACTTGAAGGCAAGAAAATTACCAACACTAGCAAAACAAAATGCGATCAATTGATTGTGGAGAAAGCTGCGAGTTATGAGCAAGGCAGTGATGCTGAAACGACAGCAAGTCTTGTCGATGTGAAAGCAGATGAAATCAAACTTGCCGGTGTCAATAATGTGACGGGTAATGTGCAACTTGAAGGCAAGAAAATTACCAATGTTAGCAAAACAAAGTGCGATCAATTGATTGTGGAAAAAGCTGAGAGTTATGAGCAAGGCAGTGATGCTGAAACAACAGCAAGTCTTGTCGATGCCAAAGCGGATGAAATCATATTTGCAGGTACTAATAATGTGACGGGTAATGTGCAACTTGAAGGCCATAAAATTACCAATGCTAGCAAACCAAAGTGCGATCAATTGATTGTGGAAAAAGCAGCGAGTTATGAGCAAAGTAGTGATGCTGGAACAACTACAAATCTTGTCGATGCCAAATCAGATGAAATCAAACTTGCAGGCCATAAAATTACCTATTCTAGCAAAACAAAGTGCGATCAATTCATTGTGAAAAAAGCAGAGAGGTATGAGCAAGGTAATGATGCTGAAATAACAGCAAGCCTTGTCGATGTCAAAGCGGATGAAATCATACTTGCCGGTACCAATAATGTGACGGGTAATGTGCAACTTGAGGGCAAAAAAATTGTCAATGCTAGCAAAACAAAGTGCGATCAATTGATTGCGAGTAAGGCAGTGAGTTATGAGCAAAGTAGTGATGCTGAAATAACAGCAAGTCTTGTCGATGCTAAAGCGGATGAAATCAAGCTTGCCGGTACCAATAATGTGACGGGTAATGTGCAACTTGAAGGCAAGAAAATTATCAATGCTAGCAAAACTAAGTGTGATCAGTTGATTGCGGAAAAAGCACAGAGATATGAACAAGGAAGTGATGCTGAAACAACTGCAAATCTTGTGGATGCCAAAGCGGATGAAATCATACTTGCAGGTACCAATAATGTGACGGGTAATGTGCAGCTTGAGGGTAAGAAAGTTACCGATGCAAGCAAAACTAAGTGCAATCAATATATAGCTGATAAAGCAGAGAGTTATGCGCAGAGTTGCTCAGGAGAAATAGCAGCAAATCTTGTCGATGTTAAAGCAGATCGCGCATCACTTGCAGGCCAAAATCAGTTTCAAAAAGGAACAGTTGAAGCTAAGGAGTCTGTTGATGACAGCAGTACAACACAGGTACAGGGCCATTACGATATAAAGACAAAAGATTTTCGTCATACTGGAAGAGTCACCGGTAATTCTTTTGCAGTGACAGCCGATACCGGATCGCTCACAGGCTCTTCCAGCCTAAAGAAAGCACACCTAGAAATAAAAAAACTTCGACCAGGCGAAGCCGCTGAAATATTACAAGGCACCGGCACGGGTAAACCTTACGAGGTTCAGCAATTACATTTAACGACTGATGAACACATTAAAATCGATCAAAAATTCTTAGATGAAAGCCGAAAAATTCCTTTATCGATAAAAGCAATTTCTTTTGAGGTAGGCAAAATACAATATAATCAGGTTTTAATTCTTTCTTCGCAACAATCGTTAACATTTAATCAGGAAATAAGAGTACCAGGAGCTTCATTTCAATCAGATCAGGATATTATTATTGGCGCCACACAAACAGGATCGGATGGACTCACATTTATTGCTAATGGAAAGGTAGAATTGAACTCAAATATTTCTGGTGGGCAAAATGTTTCTATAGAAGCCAATTCGTTTCATGTGAGAGGTGGTGCTTCTGCCGATGCTAAAAAAACTGAAGTTACAACTGATCAAGGTGATATGATCATTGACGGCACATTAGCTGGTAGCGATGTTCTAAAGCTAACAATGAATAACAAAAAAGCGAATTATGAGCTACGAGCACAAGAGCCTTTTATCATTAAAAAAGATTATGTCCACTACCATTGGCAAGATCAAAAGAATATTGGTAAAGGATCAGTGCATGTTTTTCTTGATCCAAACTCAAGATCAAATAAATCTAGATGGCAGTACATTGCAAAAGATAAACATGGAAAAATCTATACCGGATATATTGATGAACTTCCCAATAAAGATCAATTCTCATATGATCTGTTTAAAAGAGCACACAAACACTCAACTGCGTTAACAAATGACGTCATTAATAGTCTAAATGCTGGGATCATTACCAAGCATCGATTAAATCAAGGCAAATTGATCGGGGGAACTGGCGTAAATAATGATGGTAAAGGAGTTGATGCCGATGTTGGACATGCGAAATTTACAGGTCCAATTAAAATTGAAGCAGTAGGTGATATCAAATTTAAAGTTACCAGTGCAACTTTTGCACCTGGCATGACCAAGGTAAAAGATGTCAAAAAACAGTCCGGAAAATCTGTATTGCAAAAAGTCTTAGGTATGGATCGTAAAACAGTTAAAATTCAACAACATGTCTTTGGCGGTCAAGTCATTTCTCATGAAGGTACAATTGATTTTGAATCTCAACAGAATATGACTGTCACTTCAGTCTTGTTTGTGTCACAGGGTACCACTTTGTCATCAGAAGAGGGCAAAGTTTATCTCGTAGAGAGAATTGCTAATAAAAACAGAAAAACAACTCAAAAAATTTTAGGCACAAGAAGTAAACATAAAAATCAAGAAGCCGTTGTCACGGAGATTCATGATGATGGCGACACTTTGATTGAAGCAAAAAAAGAAGAAGTGCGGGCAACTGGTGTTCTGATTCATGGTAATGGTAATTTACGTATTTTTGCTGCGAAAAAAATTGTGCTAAGTGCACCAATTTTAAAACAAAGCCATTATATGAAACGAATACAAACTGTCTTATCGGTAAATGGTATTGATGTTTTAAATCTGAATAAAGCTTTTTCTGGCACAGCATTTGCACTATTTAAACAAATGGATTTGCCCAAAGAACAATGGCTAACATTGTTCAGTGAGCTTTGTGCTAAAGAACCGATGATTGGAGCAATTGCTGACTGTATTGGTAGCGAAAATATTTATGAGCATGCCTTAAATTCTTGGCGAGCAGGAATTCTTAGCGTGAATCTATTAAATGATTTAGCGCGCGGCATTAACAAAAATGCTCTATTAGCAGCGATAGCTAAACGTTGGGGTGTTGATCGAGCAGATGTCAGATTAACTGCTACTTTAGTAAAGCAAAAGACCTCTCAGGAAAGAGTTGCAGAAAATGCAGGAATTTTTCGCGCAAATGTTGCACTTGTTTCTCCTGAATTAGAACTTGCTAATGGGGTGCCCATCGTTGCCGAAAATTTAAAATTAGCTAATAAAGTTATTAGGGGAAAAGCTGCTAAATTAGAATCCAGAACAGTTACCAGTAAAAAATCGCTCTGGTTAGGTGCTAATGAAAAAGGTTTTGATATTGGTATTGAAGCGCAAAGGGATGCAGTTAGTCATAAAAGACATCAAAATCCTACTATTTTTGTAAAGGGTAAAATTGAATTCGAAGAAGTTGATCAGCTTACTGGTAATTTGCAAATTCACGCAGGTCAAGCTTCGGGACAGATCAACAATGTGAATCTAGAATCTAAAGAAGATGTCACTAAAACCAGCCATTCTTCGGGAGGCATTAATTATCAACTTACGCATTTGGCTGCTGCTCATGGAATAGGGATGACTGAAACATTATCAGGTGGCAAAAGTACATTAAATTTTAGCGATGCAAAAGAGCTAAAGGTTGATCGCGCTGAGTTAACCGGTGCAGAAATTCATGCACCAGGTGCAGAAATACAGCAGGTCATCGGTCATAGTTTGAAACTCTCAACAGAAAAAACTCAAATTGGATTTTCAGTGAATCCACGTGAACTCGCGCAGAGTTTCAGTGATGAGCAAAATAAAGAGAGCAATCCAATTACGATGATTAATTTGCCACTGCAAATTGTGCGTAAAGAAGCCGAACAACGTTCTGTTGTGACTGGAGCTACTGTTTACCATACAGAAGGCAAAGTAGTCAGAAATGAAAAAGACGGTTATAAGGTTAAGAAAGATTTTAAAGTTAGTGCGACTGTTGTTATTCCGGTGACAGATAAAGAACGAGTAGAAAGATTCAAAGAAGAAAGCAAAGAAGCTTATTTAAAGCTGGAAGCAAAAGTAAAAAAATCTTTCACTAAGTTTTTTGTGGAAGGCGCAGAGCAGGCTAAAAAGTCTGATGTAGACAAAAAAATTCTTTTACCTGAAGAGGCAGTAATGAACTCGCCTAGAGAGCAGGAAGAAGCCGAAGTTCTATTAGAACAAAAAACGAGTGAAGCTTTAGCTTTGGTGGTGGCAGATTCAGTACCACTCACACAGAGTGCTCCATTACCTGAGAGCGGTGAGGCAACTATTTCGCAACAAGATCCTATTGAATTAGTGATCATGCAATCAGCTAATAATGATGGACAAACTAAAAGTCCTGCCAATCCCGCACTTTATTTAGTTGATGAAGAAAGCTCAAGGCCTACTACTTGGGAAAAAGTTCAAGAGCAGTTTGGTGAAGTGGAAGTCATAGTACCTGTTGGGACAGAAGCCTCATCGAAGCAGAACGCAAAGCCTGGTTTCTTTAAGAGACAATTAAAAAATATCGGTAGTCTAGTTTCTGATATCCCTGTTTATTTTATTGTTGATAAAGTCTGTAAAGCAACCCTTACCACTATTAAAGCACCCGCTTTAGGAATTCTTGCTGTTTATGGAGCAGCGGTATTTGGTAGTACTGAGCTTGTTAATTCTTCAATTGAAGCGTACGAAGCTTACCGAAAAAATAATTCTGACAAGCCTCTTTCTTTTGGTGAGTTTTTTCGACTCTATGGTCCCGCGATTGCAAAGAATGTAGGAATAAGCGCCGCCACAGGCGCGGCCACCATGACAGTGGGTGGTGTGGTTTCACCAATAACAAAAATACCAATGACAACAGTAGGTAAAGTAACCGCACATGCTATAAAAAATGCGGCCGAGGTAACGACTGCAGTGACAGTTTCAGCGGCTTTACAAACAGGTGAGGCTCCTTCGCAACAAGATTACATCGATAACATTGCTACGGGCCTTATTTTCAATGCAACTATTCTCGGATGTAAACAGGTTCCGGAAGTAATAAAAAATGTAAAAGAAGAAGTGTCATGCAGACGTCGAGTCCCAATTACATTACTTAAAGATATCCCTATTGCTGAAGTAGTTGCAAAGTTACCACAAGAAGAGATCAGTCATACCCTTAAAAAAATAATGCCTACTGCACCAGAACAAGAAATAGCATGGTTCTCAGAAGCATTAAAACAATGCCCTAAGTTAGCAGAAACATATATCCCACCCACTTCGTTTCTAAACGCTTTGAGTAATACCGCTAAACAGTTTTTGCCTTTTGATCATTTTGTACCTGGTATGGAGTTAGGAGTTCCCTTTTACGCAACCTCAGAAAATGTACCAGCTGCCCGAATAACAATTAGAAAAGCATTTACTACCGTTACTGAACCTGTAGCTAAAATTGTTTTGAATACTATGAAATCAGAAACACGTAAGGGAAACACGCAGTTATTTTTCAAAGAAATGGCAGATAAGAGCCTTGGTGGGCAGTTTGAGCCCCGACCAACCACTAATGAAATCAGAATAAGTACCGAAACACCCCAACCAAAAGCAACAACAGCCATACTGCATGAAAGCGGACATCTATTTGCTGAAAAAAATTCAGGGGACGGGCAGCGTTTTTATAAAACTCCAACTCAAGAGATACAGATGTTAAATGCACTAGACAGCGATTTCAAAGGATTTAAAGAGGCTGTTGAAAAAGTCTGTGACAATCCGCATGCTTTTGCACCTGATTCTTTTGAAAGGCGAATTTTCGAACACGTTGTTACTATCATGGAGCATCCTGAACACCAAAGAGCAGGAGAAACAATGACACGTTTACTCGAAGGCGCCACGGATCCAAAACAGAAATTCTTAAGAGAAGCCTATCCAAAAACTTGGGAATACTTAAAAAACTATATTCAGGAACAGGTTGCTGATAAATCACCATTGCCAAAAACGACATGCATTCGGGTCTATTTAAAAACGCAGACACCGGAACAGAATAATAGTAATGAAGATGAAAATAAACTATCAGAACCTAAATTAAAATAAGCAGGATCGAATATTTTCTATTTTTTTAAAATACGCACAATAATTAATAACAGGGGACTCTTTACAGATTCAATCAGCTATGCTCATTACACCGCAAGTTAATTTATTAGGCAGAGCTTAATATCTATCAATGTTTTCCAGGAGAAATAAATGCCCACATTAAATTTGTTAGTTGAACTAGGATATAAGTATCAAAACCCAACCTCTTTTTTTGGGGAGACTATACGGGGCAGCGTTAAAAGAAATTATAGAAAAAATTGTAAGTCATGTTGAAGACATTCTTTCTTCATATATGGTAGATCCAAGCTATCCCGAAAAAATCATGTGCCTCAAAAAAGATCTAAAAAAATGGACAGCAAGTGGACAAGTAAAAATTCCTGCTGATTTTACTCAGACCTTACAAAGCTGGTATCAAGATATCTTTTCTGATGTGCAAAAGACAATAATGAAGCTTGAATCCAACTATCGAGAATACGTGGCAGCAAAACCTAATTTTTTAAATAATATTTTGGCAATTAGAAGCAAGGGAATCGATTCACAACTAAAATCTGATCAACATTTAGTTGATTTCCTAATCTTAAAAAAAGCTAGAAAAAATTTGCCAGTCGATTACATGACGAAATTGTTGCCTGAAATTTTATTATCGATATTTCAATATTTAGATGAAAAAAGTCTCGCTCGATTAGAATCGACACATACTAATTTTAAAAAATTAATTTTAAACTCAAATTTATGGGAGAGGGCATTAGAAAGAGAAATTAACCAAGATTTTAATTTTAAAAAAACTTATTTGAGCTCAGTTTCAACAAATAATAGTAGCATCAATCACCAGCGTGATGCGAAAAATGTTTATAAACTAACGTTTGCTTTAGAGGCAAAGAACAGAAAACTACGCTCTGAACAACATGCAGCAATGTGCCGAAAGCACCAAGAAGATTTTTGGTCTGCACAGTTTTCAAAACCAACAAAAATCGAAGAAACTTGTGCTTTAACTAAGAAACTACCTTAAATTCGAATTTGTTTTTTATCTAATTTATTTTATTTGGGTGGATTGTTTCATACAAATTCCATCTGCTGTCAGCTTGAAAAATTTTAATTACTATTATATAAATAAAGAATTATATTAGCAGTGAGATAGTAAGATGCAAAGGCCAGAAGAACAAGATATCAGAAAAAAATTCAAGAATAATGAGAGTAGCAAAATAACGCAGAGTATTATGGCAGGCTTAATTCAATTGTGGAATCTCAAAACTCCCCGATTTTCTAATGACGATATAGAAGGTTTTGAGCAGGAGGTTAATAGTAAAGGACAATTAACAGGTATTTTAGTCCAAATAAAAGCTGAAAAAGCTGAGTGGTTTAAGAAAGCTATTGGTAGTAGCCGTAGTATCTTAACTTTTCCAGACCGAGAGAAAAAAAGTGGCGATAATATAACTATTGTTCTCGACCCTGATGCTGTTAAAAAGTTACCGTATGAACATCTTTTGAGAAAGTTTAATCACAGTGATAAAGTAAATCATTTTCAACTTATCTCTCTTCAAGAGATAGCTAACAAAGTTGATAATATCGTTGGCAGAACATCCTATGCTTTTGAGCAACGGTTACAACATTATGATCCAGCCACGAAAAAAAGTAGCGGTGATTTACAAACGGTTATGCTGAAGTTGCACATCTCTCCCCACAGCAGTATTAAAAATATGGAAGACTTTAATAATATATTTATTCCAAAGTTACGTGATGCATTGGGTGCTGACTTTGACAGGTTAGTAAAGGATTCTGGCCAAGCACTTGATGGAAGCGCCTATATCAATTTCTGGGCAAATGAATTAGACAGTGGATTGAGGAGTGCACCGGGATTAAGGATGTAAGCACTAGAGAAAGAGAAAAACTGAAACTATTTCAAAACTTGAGACAAATTACTCAGTTTCTGTGGTGGAACCCCTGCAAATGAAATTAACTATTATTTATGATATACTTACTTATAAATTTGTAGGTATTGACTAAATATTATATTGGGAAGCTAATGAGTTTTGAGCGCGATCAAATTTTGCATCATTACAATGTCTTAAGCAAACTATTAGCTGAAGAGCCATACAGTACCGCCGAAGGATTGAAATGGTTATTAGATATTCAAACCAATTCTAATATAGTACTACCTCAAAAAATTCCAAACATTTTTCGAGTATTCAAACTTTACTACAAGACAAAAATCCTTACATCAAAAATGTAACTTACATTGCTGTAACTAGAGCTATCTTAAAAAGTAAAAAAGAAGAGAGGGCCGCCCAAATTTTTGATGATTATGTAAATAATTTCTATTTAAATAATAATGAAAATTTTAAGCATACCTTATTTTTAAAAAATATTCTTTCCGGAATAGGACACGATGGAAAATTTTCAGAAGAAGGATTTTTATCTATTTGTAACAGCATTAGAAATGCAGATATCTTTTCGCTTCATTTTGAAGGAAATGTTTTATATGAACTAACAGACAACCAGCTTAAGGAATTTTGCAAGCTAATTCAAGATTCTAAACTCACTGAACTTAATTTGAATGGAGTTTTAAAGAATTTTGCTGATACGCTTACAAGCAAATTTAACTTACTGTTCCAGTCACTACAACAATCTAACATCCGCACACTTGATTTATCATATAACGAATTGGAATGGGTATCCGACGAAGTGCATAAGATATTCAGAGATTATATCAATTCAAAAACACTTAGATCACTTAATCTCTCCGGAAATTTTTATGATAAAATGTCTGAGTCAAATTTGAATAAATTGTTATCTTCGATTAAAAATTCAGACATAATAAGTCTAGACATAAGATGTACTACATTAGATAGACTTAAAGATTCAAGCATCGTTGAACTATGTTCAATGATACAGCATTCCAAACTCGAGAATATTGATTTTCATGGCTGTCAAATAGATAAATTAACAGACAAAAACTTTGATAAATTATTGGCCGCTATTGGGCAATCTAAAATTAAATCACTAAATCTTAACCATAATCGAATAGATAAATTTTCTGATGTAAAGGTACAATCTCTGTGTGCTTCTTTGCGAACAGGGCAATTAAAAGACCTAAGATTATGTTTCGATAACCTTAACAATAATATCGAAAGCATGTCCGAGCAACACTTTCAGCAACTATGCGGAAATATGTTCTCTAAAGTGGGAGTGGGAAGTAAAGATTCAAGGTTTGTCAGATACAAGTGTTTTTATCATACCTGGTCAAAAAGTTAAAAATAGAGAGGATCGATTGGTCATTCTGAATAAAGTTGCTTGTAGCGTTGTTGAGAGTGTAAGAGGAACTTATTCCCACTTTGTTTTTACTTATAAGGGAGAACCCATCACTCGAATGTATAATTCTGGATGGATGACAGCAAGGAAAAGAACAGGTTTGGAAATTCGTGTTCATGATTTAAAACATACCTTTGGTCGCAGATTGCGATCAGCGGGAGTGAGTTTTGAAGACCGCCAAGATTTATTAGGTCATAAATCAAATCGGATTACTACTCATTATTCATCGGCAGAGATCATGAACTTAATTGATGCAGCAAATAAAGTTGCGGAGGAAAAAAATAATGCTTCACTTACTGTTTTGAGAGTGTTGAATTCTGCTAGCTCACGCAAAATTCACGCAAAATAGTGGCTCTACCCCAAAAGCGGGGGCACTTTAACCGAATTAGATTAAACTAACCTTTTGAATTTGCAGTAAAAAAGGAGGTTAAAGTGCCTAGGAAGGATATTATCCTAAATTTACCTGGTTTTTCTATACAAAAAATAACTGGAAACAATCCGATTTTCATAGAAGTTAGCCATAGAAGGATTGTCAGATGTGTTTATTGCGCTGGCAAGAAATTACGTAAGAAGTCTAGCTACATCCGAAAAGTTAGACATGAATCAATTGGTTTGAAATGCACTTATTTACTTATTAAAGCGCATAAATATTATTGTTCATAT
>DJAM01000047.1 GCA_002429595.1 Coxiellaceae bacterium UBA6002 | reverse complement strand
CGAAGGCAGAGCCGTCAGATTTACAGTCTGATCCCTTTGACCGCTCGGGAACCCCTCCAAGAAAAAACAAGCTGGTTATTGTGAGTGAGTCACCCTATATTGTCAACAGCCAGCCCCCTTACTTGAATGCGTTTTTATCCTAACCCTTCCAGAGCTGGACTCGTTTACGTGCCTATGCCCGTGTGCGTGCCCGTACCCGAAAATAATCGGGCAAAATCACTGGCAAAAACCTTGCCAATTAATTCGGATTTAGTACGGCAAGCCAATTTCGTTTTCATATTCTTAACATAGAACTCAATTGTTCGCGGAGAAAGTTTTAATGCATCCGCAGCTGCTTGTAACGTTTTACCTTGCATCAATTGCAGCATCACCTCTGCTTCACGTCCTGTAAAATAAATGTTTCGATAGGGTTCCCCTAAAAAATACTTTTTAAAAACAGCCTTAGGCTTGGAGGAAAGTTCTCCTAATGTTTCGGAATCCTTCTTCGAGTAAGTTGCCATAACTCCGGAGCTATTTTTCTCCTTCAAAACCTGATCCAATAAAGCGTCCCAATGCATCAATCTTCTCTCCTTGTTATTTTTATAGGTTGGAATAAAAAGATACAGCTAAGCGATTTATACTTTATTGCATAGGATAATTATGTGTCAACACATAGAAAAATACGGTAGTACTCATTTTACTAATGGACGAAGCCTTGGTTTTTGTTATATTGGAGCTCTAAAAAGATAACTAATAAATCGATGAAAAAGACCAAACTTTCTTCAACATTAAAATCATTATTACAGAAAGAAAATATTAGCGAGTCAGAATTAGCTCGGCAAACCGGTATTTGCCAACCGGTTATCCACCGTATCGCTTCTGGAGAAACGGATAATCCCAAAATAGAAAGTCTAAGGCCCATCGCGAAATATTTCTCGATTACAGTAGACCAGCTAATTGGCGATGTACCTTTAGATGCTAATGGCTCCGTTTTTCATGTTGAACAAGAATTGTTTTATCTGCCTTTGATCACACTAAGCCAAGCAGTAACCTGGCCAAAAGAGAAAGCCCTGGCAAAAAACTTTGTTCAAACGGATATTGATATCTCAGATTCGGCCTACGCGATTCAACTTAAAGACTCGACTATGTATCCGATGTTTCCAGATGGAACTTTGTTGATCATTGAGCCTGCTCCCCAGTACAAACATAGAGATTTTGTAGTTGCGTGGTTAACCGGAGCATCTCACGCGATCTTCAAACAATTATTAATCGACGGCCCTAAACGCTATCTAAAATCGGTTAATGGTGATTACCCACCAATCGAAATGACTAAAAAAGACAAAATCTTGGGCCTCATGCTACAAGCCCGAATTGATTTTCGACGGAATTAAATTTAGCTTTAAGAAAGTACGCTTTTAACAAATGGAATGGTTAATTTATGCTGTGCCTTTAACGAAGCCGTATCCAAATGTTCCAACACTTTGAACAGATCGGTGGTGTCACGAGAAAAATGATTCAATAAATACTTACCAACTTCCTCATTTAAGCTCATACCACGTCGCCTCGCCCGTAATTGCAGAGCAGCTAGCTTTTGATCATCGTTTAGCGGTTTAATTTGGTAGGTCACTCCTGACGCTAAGCGGGAACGCAAATCAGGCAACTTAATAGCTGCAAGGGTTGCAAGAGAATCGATGCTAAACACTAAGCGCGCACACGATTGTTGACTGCGGTTAAAGAAATGGAATAAAGCTTCTTCCCAATTAGAATCTCCAACCACGTATTCAATGTCATCAAGGCAGATCAAGGTATAATGATCTAAATCCTCTAAGACGGCAGGCGAAAGGCTAGCAAAGTCTGACAGTGGTAAATAGAAAGAGTGTGGCGCTTTCTTTTGAGTCGCCGCTTGCAGTAGATGACTTTTACCTGAACCCGAAACGCCCCAAAGTAACAAATATCCCCAATGCGGGCTTTGTAATAAACTCATCAATGAAGAGAGTAATTCTTGGTTATCGCCTAAGTACCAATTTTCAAAATCGGCGTCATCACGCAATCTAATACCCAGACTTAGCTGATCTTGCATGCTCTTACTCATATCAGGAAAAAATCAGCAGATATCAAAACAACTTTAAATAAGCTAGTCAAGTCATCGACCAAACACTAATACCTCGACAAGATACGAGCAACTCGCTAGTATGACGCAAAGAACTTCTTATTTTCTCGAACGATATGAGCGAAACAACACTTTCCTACAAAGATGCCGGCGTTGACATCGATATGGGCAACGAGCTAGTCGATCGCATTAAACCGCTTGCGAAAAAAACCCATCGACCAGGTGTATTGTCGGGTCTTGGTGGCTTTGGCGCTCTCTTTGAACTTCCTTTAGATCGATATAAAAATCCCATTCTGGTCAGCTCAACTGATGGCGTTGGCACCAAACTTAAGCTTGCTATTGAGCTTAACAAGCACCACACGATTGGCATTGATCTAGTCGCCATGTGTGCCAACGATATTATCGTGCAAGGTGCTGAACCTTTATTCTTTTTGGATTATTTCGCTACTTCCCGCCTGGAAATTGATAAGGCGCAAGCCATCATCGAAGGAATTGCTGAAGGATGTCAACAGGCTAATATGGCCTTAGTAGGTGGGGAAACAGCCGAAATGCCAGGCATGTATTCTAAGGGTGACTACGACCTAGCAGGCTTTGTGGTAGGGATCGTAGAAAAGCAAAAATTGATTACGGGTGCCGACGTAGCGGCGGGCGATATGTTAATTGCCTTGGCATCTTCCGGCTTGCACTCTAACGGCTATTCATTAGTACGCAAGGTATTAGAGGTAAAGAAACACTCCTTAGCGCAAACACTTGATGGCATAGCATTGGGTGACACGTTGTTAAGACCCACCAAAATTTATGTCAGAAGTATTTTGAATTTACTTAAGGCATTACCTATTAAAGCAATGGCGCATATTACTGGAGGCGGCATTGAAAATATCCCCCGAGTTCTTCCCAGCCATACTCAAGCTATTATTGATGCCAGCAGCTGGCAAATTCCTAGTATATTCGAGTGGCTCGCACAGGAAGGGAATATTCCAAGGGAAGAAATGTTTCTGACCTTTAATTGTGGCGTTGGGATGGTAATTTGTGTGGCTCGCGACCATGTCAATCAAGCACTAACCACCCTGGAACAAAGCGGCGAACAAGCATGGGTCATTGGAACAATCGACAACTGCAAGGAAGAAACTCCTCAGGTTCAAATGGCATGACTTCAAAAACTCCGCTGAACATAGCTGTGTTAATTTCCGGCAACGGTTCAAACCTTCAGGCTTTAATTGATGCCATCGACTCCAACCAACTACAGGCAAAAATATCTGTCGTCATTAGTAATAATATATCAGCTTATGGCATACAAAGAGCTAATCAAGCCGGCATCCCAACAATAATTCTGCTAGCCAAAGATTATTCATCCAGGAAAGACTACGACATAGCACTTAGAGAGACAGTCGCACCCTACCAGCCTGACCTAATACTACTCGCCGGTTTTATGCACATCTTAGGTCACGACTTTTTGGAGCCCTTCCAGGATAAAATACTTAACATACACCCCTCTTTACTGCCCTCCTACCCTGGATTAAATACTCATCAACAGGTTTTAACCGATAAAAAATCAGAACACGGCTGCAGCATCCATTTCGCCACAGCAGACCTAGATGCCGGCCCTTTGATAGCGCAGGCAGTTATTGCGGTTACCTCTGATGACAATCTAGAAACGGTCAAAAATAAAGTTCATAAAGCTGAGCATTTTCTTTATCCAACTGTCGCTAATTGGTTTGCACAGAGGCGAATAGCATTACTCAAAGATCAAGTTTCATTAGATGGTTTTGTCTTACCCCAAAGCGGTTTGCGTTTTATTATTTCTAACGACTAGCCACTAGAGACTGCCGTCCTTTTTTTGGCCAAACGTCCTAGCCGATCTATTTTGAAGCCAAGTTCTAACTATTACTCATTTTTCGTCTAAAATGATATACTTAACATATTATTGAAATAAGGAGGCAGCTCCAGCTGAACAACCATGGTTAAATCTGAATTAATAAATTTAATTGCAGAAAAGCTTAATACCCTGCCAATTAAGGATGTTGAGGTTGGAGTAAATCAAGTTTTGGACTGTATGGGCAACGAACTCTGCCATGGCGGTAGAATAGAGATACGTGGTTTTGGCAGTTTCTGCCTGCACTACCGTCCTGCTCGCAACGCCCACAACCCCAAAACCGGTGAAAAAGTTGCTACCATCCCTAAATATACGCCTCACTTCAAACCTGGAAAGGAACTACGGCAGCGAGTTAATGCAAGCTGCGACAGCGTAGCGATCAAAGATTGCTCTTCTGAAGGTGATGACGATTAAAAAAAGTAGAGGGTAAATAGACCGTTTCGCGCCGTCCCCGTACGATTTTAATGAAAATTTATTATCTATGAGCTAGTTTTTTATTTTATCTGCAATAAACCACTCATAATGGCCAACAAAGTCATCTCGACTTCGTTTTTCACATCAAGCTTGTTAAAGATATTATTGCGGTAGGTACTAATTGTTTTAGAACTTAGGAAAAGTTTTTCAGCAATTTCCTTGGGGCTTAATCCTCGTACGATCATTAAGACGACTTGGAGTTCTCTGCTCGATAATCGCCTAAAGGGAGAAGGATTGTCAGCAATAACATTGGAAGTGGCCAAATAGTTTGCAATATCAGAACTGACATAGCGCTCACCATTTTTAATCATTTTGAGAGCCTGCGTAATCTCTTCTTTATTAGTATTCATGGATAATGCACCATGCACTCCACTTTTTAATAAATAGGATAAGATTACCTCATTCATGCAATCAGTGATGACCAGCACCTTAAGGCCTTTAATACGACGTAGTAACTTTTGGATGCCATCTAGCATCGAAACATCAAACTTATTTAGGCTGATCACTGCTACTTCTGGCTTAGAGTCTTGTGCTTGAGTAATAGCTTCTTCACAACTAATCGCTTCGCTATTTATCTGTACGTTTTTTACATCACGTAAGATATATTTAATGCCACAACGAATTAAATCATGACTGTCAATTAACATTACATTCAGCATCTAACAAACTCCACCTAAATTCAGGCCCTATTATAGAGCCTCTTTATGGAATTTGTCATGCTTGAAGTCAATTTTAAGCAATATTTAGAAGTTTCCCATGTATAAATAAGATTTTTGATTTCATGCCACACGTTGACGAGGCCGAGATAGCTCAAGCGATACTAGGCCTTTACCGTTTGTTTGTAATAGCGAAGATCGATATTTTATATAGGTTGTCAAATTCATATCTCGATGAAAAAAATCAAACCATCCAGCAGACGAGACAAGCTCTCGATGTCCGAATTTAAAAATGATTTTTTTTAAATCTTTTAGCAGTGAGTTATCTGTTCCTAAAGTAATGCAGGTGTTTAAGTAACAGATTGATAATTGTTTCCAAAACAAAAGATCTTTTTCTATTTTAGAGCTTTTTAACTCAAATAATCTTTGCAAAGATATCATGTTTGTATTTAGACTTTTTAAGTCAAAAATATTGTTAGCACTTGCTTTAGCAATAATGTTTTTTATCGCCACATCAATAGCTACGAAATTTGATTGCTCTTTATTTTCTAACTGAACCTGGCTTTCATCTTTTTCAGGAGGTTTCTTCTCACCACTTAGATAAATTTGCAGCAAGCACTTAGTTTGATCCCAAGTCTCTATTGGGGAGTTTTCTGGTCTTATTTTAATTAACGCATTTTCAATATCCTTTATGATTGCTGCAACAAACTCTTTGAGATTGCCTGACGACATTAAATTAGTTTCTAGATCGAATACCAGCCTTGTTCTTAATTGTTGCGCAAGTAATTCCGTGTAGGCGATTTTATTTTCAATATTACGAATCAATGCCTTTTGGACACATTTTTTAAATGCGACAGAGGATGCGTACAAACTGGGATGGAAGGTTTCATTCCACGAAGATGAAATAAATATATCAAGCTTTGATTGCTCCGCGAGTAAATCATTTTCGAACAAGGTTAATCTTCGCCAATAATCATCAGTCAACAAACTCTCTAAAGAGCATTGTTCAATATGGTTGTTTTTTTCCTGCAAACGAATTTGTGCTAATAAATGAAATTTAGTGTCAAAATAATTTTGTTCGCCATTGAACCAATCGAAAAATTTTTCAAGCCAAGGTAACAATGAAAAAGCTCTGTTTTTAATGGGTGGAATGCTTGGCATTATCGTTAATTGTCCACAAGACTCGGAAACGGAAAATTGTTGGTCATTTTCAAACCACGGTAATCGACGCAACGAAATTTTCTGCTGCTGGGTACCATACTGGTTAACGTAATGGTGAAAAGTAACAAATTGCTGCTGTGTTAGTATTTTATATTTCCTATTAATTGCTTCCGATAGGTTAATACCTAAATGACTCAGTCTATTCACCAGATAGAAACTAACGTCTCCCTGATAAATATTATTTGACTTTGAAATGACCTGAAGTCTTACAAGCATCGCATCACAGACCTGGTTTCTGAGAGAATTGATATAAGCACGCACCTCTTTTTGATAAGCCTTCAACAATTCACTAACTTTTTTAGGTAAACTGCCTCGATGATATTTTCTTTCAAGGACGCACAATTGATTAAAGTGCTCCAAGGTCGGCAGGATATCTTCCATAATCACTAATAATGCTTCATAACTCAGATGATTCGTTTCTGAATTTCTCTGCCAAAACATTTTTAGTTGGTTAATCTGTGTCTTGCTACCAAGTTGCTCCCACTTATCCCAAATATTTGTCGCTAACAAATTTTTCAACGCCATATTGGCCCGATAAATTTTAAGGTAGTCACATTCCTTGCGATAGTTATCCAAATTTGCTCTAAACTCTGCTGAATTTAATTGAGTGATATTCTGTTGCAAGCGTTGACAGTGCTCTTCTTTACGGCGCTTACCACGAAAATATAAACCAATGTTCTCTATGAGCTTATTCAACGCAGCTAAAGACTGAAGACTTTGTTCACTAATAGATTGGAAATGAAGATTTTCTGGTATTGAGCTTAGTAAGTCTGAACTAAAAAGCGGACAGGTTTTCATGTTTCCTCCTGAAGTTAGCTAATTGTCTAACAAACAAGAATTCGTATCATGACCGGTTTTTTTACTGTGATCTTCTGTCATTCCCGCGTAGGCGGGAATCCATCTTTCCAGCCGCACCCACGATGGATTCCCGCCTACGCGGGAATGACAGGAAACGCCGAATGATAGTAAACCGCGGGATGACAAAAAAATTAGACATAAAAAAAAGCGCATTGCAGAGCAATGCGCTTTTTGATTTCCTAGTTAGGAACTATAGAGCTACTTGTACGCTCACGTATGGACCATCGAAGCTTGTGTCAATGGTGTGACGTGTGCGGAATTCAGGATCAGTGAATTCTACAGCTGACAATCTGTCGATAGCGTTGAAGTAGTGGCTAACAAGGTAACCAGCTTCAATTGTTAACTTAGATCGTGAGCAATTGCAGAATTGGTATGTCCAATCCAAACCAAGTTTAGCATCGATGTTTGGAACTACACGGGTTTCATCTGGATGATGGAAACCA
This sequence comes from Coxiellaceae bacterium UBA6002, assembly GCA_002429595.1. GTDB lineage: Bacteria > Pseudomonadota > Gammaproteobacteria > UBA6002 > UBA6002 > UBA6002. The sequence continues at coordinate 7,172 of DJAM01000047.1, read as the reverse complement.
ATGAAGCCTGAATCGAAGGTAAAGGTGCTAACAAATGGGTTTACAGAGTAAACAGTAGCTTCTGGTACTGCAGGAACGGTAATACCGCTTACGCCATCAACTGTTAGACCAAGAGCTCCGAATGCTCCATCAAGAGTAACCCTTTGAGTTAAAGAGCTATCTTCTTCACCGACTAGTAATGCAGCAGACAAGCTACCTACTACGCCGAAGCCGTTACAGAAGCCCCAGTTAAGGTCAAAGCCTAAACGAGGACCAATACCGTTGAATTTGCTTCGGTTGTGGAAATGATCGAAGATATCAAGACCAAGTTCAGCACCCGCTAATACACCGGCACCAGCGAATGTTGTAGCAGATACTAAATCAGCACCGTCGAATCCAAGTGCAGCATCAGCACCAGTTAAAATTGTTTCATAGGTAGTGTTTTGTTTGTACTCTAAGTGGCTATAACGTAAACCGCCGAACCAACGCACTTTGAAGTTACAACCAACGTTGATTGCTTGGCCAAAATCTAAATCCCATGTGTGGTTTTCAAATTCTGTCTTTGCAGCTACGCGGCTTTCAAATGAAGCTGGATCAAATGCGAACAATGCATCCGTTACGATCGCTGATAATGGTAAAGTTGGATTATAAGCTATAGCGGTGGTAGCACCGGTTAAAGGAATAGCTGGACCAACTAATGGGCTAAAAATTGCAGCAATCGTAGCATCTGTTGGTAATACTGCTTCATCGGTATGGCCGTGATGGTCATTATCCCAATGAGTATAAGTCAAGTTAACATCGTTACCAGAGCATGGGAAGATGTAACCAACGTTAGCTTTGAAGCCCCAATCATAATCATGATCATTATGATGCGAATGAGCATCACCAATACCAGTAAAGGTCACTAGATCGATGTCAGCAAATGAAGTAGCAAAATCTTCTTGAGGGGAAGACGCTCTCCACCATAAGCCTGTTACGCCAAATGTGAATCCACCACAATAGTTTGGCACAGACACATCACATCGAGATGTACCAGTTGGAAGAAAAGCTAGAGAGTTTGCAGCAAAACCCGAAAGTAATACAGCAAGTCCTAGTGTCAGTTTTTTCATAATTCATTCCTCGTTTGAATTGTTAGTTCCATGAAAACTGTTATTCATTTTTCACTTTAAGTGTAGGAGTGATACACTTAACGAACTTTTAATTTAGCACAAAAGAGAAAAAAAAAAAGAAAATTTTCAATAACTTTTTCAATGACATACCTCTGATTTTTTGAAAATTTATTGCTACGCGTTTTTAATTATTTTTACTTAATCTTTTTTTATCGATAAACAATCATTCTAAAAAGACTGCAAATTTTTGATCTGAAAATATGCTAATATGATCATCTTTAAACATTCATGGATGGTGATATGAAAGCAATAGTATATTTGCACCACGGCGGCCCTGAAGTTTTACGACCTAAAACAGTGGCTAAACCTACGCCAGAAGCAGATGAACTTTTGGTACGCGTTTATGCGACTACTGTTAATCGCATAGATATTAATCAACGCCGGGGCAATCATCTTGATAATGATAACTCCCCCGAAGTTCTAGGTTATGAAATTGCCGGCGAAGTCATCGCTACAGGCAAAAACGCTTCACGCTACCAAAAAGGCGACCGTGTATTTGGGCTTGTCAATGGTGGCGGCTATGCTGAATTCTGTAATATAGATGAAGGCCTAGCGATGCCAATTCCTGAGCATTGGAGCTACGAATATGCCGCGGCCATCCCCAAAAACTTTATCACGGCCGATGAAACCCTATTCACCCAAGGCAACCTTAAAAGAAATGAAACGGTTCTGATTCATTCTGGTGGTAGTGGTGTTGGTACTGCTAGTATTCAGCTTGCACACCATATTGGCGCTAAGATCTTTATCACAGCTGGCACAGATGAGAAAATCAGTAAAGCACTTGAGATAGGCGCTAATACTGGAATTAATTACCATACCCATGATTTTGCTTATCATATTCAAACATTGACTGATAATCAGGGCGTGGATGTCATACAAGATATTATTGGCGGCAAGTTTTTGGTACGCAACGTGAGCTGCTTAAAAGAACATGGTCGTCTTATATTGGTTTCTTTATTAGATGGTAACAAAGCCGATCTTAATTTAACCAATATATTATTAAAGAAATTACATATTAAAGGTAGTTCCTTTGAGACCATGTCTTTGCAAGAAAAGCGAGACAGCGTGAAGCGATTCGAAGAACGTTGGTTACCAACGCTAAAACAGGGTCATATTAAACCTGTCATTGATTACGTCTTTCCTTGGGAAATGATTCAAGAAGCGCATAAGCATATGGAAAGTAACCGCAACTTTGGAAAGATTGTGTTGAAGGTTAGATAGGGCTCACACTACCCTCTTTATTTTTTGTTCCCTCTCCCCCCACAAGTGGGGGGAAAGGGAGTTTATAGAAGAGAAACAATGCAAGATTTACGTTTTGGGGGGCGTAACACCCTGCTGGCCTTGATACTTCCCGCCTCGATCTCGATATGACGTCTCACAAACTTCATCCGATTCAAAAAATACCATTTGGGCTACACCTTCATGTGCGTAGATCCGTGCTGGCAGGCTCGTGGTATTTGAGAATTCTAAGGTGACTTGACCTTCCCACTCGGGTTCAAGAGGAGTGACATTAACAATGATGCCACATCTTGCATAAGTCGATTTACCTAGGCAAATGGTCAAAATATTACGAGGTATTCTAAAGTACTCAATTGTCCTGGCTAGCGCAAATGAGTTAGGGGGTATGATGCAGACATCGGCATTAATAGCGATGAAGCTGTTTTCATCAAATGCTTTGGGGTCGACAATGGTAGAATTCAAATTTGTAAACACTTTGAATTCATTGGCACAACGCACATCATAACCGTAACTAGAGGTTCCAAATGACACTACCTTGTCTTTGCCATTGTGACGTATTTGGCCAGGCTCGAAGGGCTCAATCATATTGTGTTCTTGCGCCATCCGACGAATCCACCTATCCGATTTTATCGCCATTTTATAAATCCTAATTATTTTCAATAATAATGTTGGGAAAGGCAGTCGATGTATTTTGAGCTTGCAAGCTTAATTTCGCCGCAACTTTCTTCGCTATTTGCCGATATAATATTGCGGCATCACTTTGTGGTTCTGCCACTACTGTAGGACAACCACTATCTGCTTGTTCTCGAATGTTTTTGGTTAGCGGCAATTGTCCGAGTAGCGACACATCATACTCCCGTGCAATTTTTTGTCCACCACCTAAGCCAAAAATTGGCTCACGATTGCCACAGTGACTGCAGACATGAACACTCATGTTTTCAATGATACCGAGGACCGGAATTTTGACCTTGTAAAACATCTCGATGCCCTTTCGAGCATCTAGCAAGGCAACGTCTTGTGGCGTGGTCACTATTACCGCACCACAGACCGGTATTTTTTGAGCGAGAGTCAGTTGAACGTCGCCAGTACCGGGCGGCATATCAATAATAAGATAATCCAATGCATCCCATTCAGTGTCATTTAAGAGCTGCAAAAGCGCACCGGTTACCATGGGTCCCCGCCATACAATCGGGGTATTTTGATCAACTAAATAACCTATCGACATTGATTGTAGGCCATGGCCTATAATAGGCTTCATGGATTTTTGTTCGGTCATTGTTGGACGAGAGGTAACACCTAGCATTTGAGGTTGGTTGGGTCCATAAATATCGGCGTCCAAAATCCCAACTTTTGCCCCTTCTGCAACTAACGCTAAGGCAAGGTTAACTGCGGTAGTCGATTTACCTACGCCGCCCTTACCCGATGCAACTGCAATGATATTCTTTATCCTGCCAATTTTTTGTAGACCCGGCTGCACCATTCGGGGCTCGACTGTCCATGCCAAAGAGACATTTACCTTAGCTTCCGGAAAGGATCTTTGCAGAAGCGCAGTCAACTCCTCCTGTTCTTTAAAATCCGAAAATGGGTAACCCAGAGTGATTTGGACATTGATAGTTTCTGTACCAATCGAAATGGTAACAGGCACTTTACTGCTAATGTAATCAGCTTCCAGATAAGGATCGATATAATTTTTTAATACTTCACGTACTTGATTTTCGTTAATCATGAACTTCGCTCTTAGTGACTCTTAAGTGCAATATGGACAATGCAAAAATGAAATTAATGGTATAGTATACGGTTTTTTGTCACTAAAAGTTACTAATCATGAGAAAAATGCTCGTCACCACTGCACTTCCTTATGCAAATGGTCCAATTCATTTAGGCCATCTTGTGGAACATATTCAGGCTGATATCTTCGTTCGTTTTAAAAGAATGCGAGGTGAATCCTGCATTTTTATCTGTGGTGATGATGCGCATGGCACCCCAATTATGATTAGCGCTCAAAAATATCAGGTCACGCCCGAGGAGCTTATCGCGCAGGCTAAAACGGATCACTTAGCAGATTTCAAACGATTTAATATCAGCTTTGATCACTATTACACAACTCATTCGCCAGAAAATAAAGAATTAGCCAGCTTAATATACGATCGTTTACAAGCTCGCGGAGATATTACAACTTCGATGGTCAAGCAAGCGTATGACCCCGTTGAAAATATTTTTCTTCCAGATCGATTTGTCAAAGGTGAATGTCCACGTTGTGGTTCAAAGGATCAATATGGCGATAATTGTGAGGTTTGCGGTGCAGCCTACACACCTTCAGAATTAATCAATCCTATTTCGATCTTGTCAGGCACAACTCCAATCGAAAAAGAATCTCTTCATTATTTTTTCCAATTAAACCATTACCAAGACATGTTATATGATTGGTTACATGATGATCATGTAGAACAAAGCATGCAAAAAAAATTACTGGAATGGTTTGAAGCAGGATTACAACCTTGGGACATTTCCCGCGATGCTCCTTATTTTGGCTTTGAGATTCCCAATGCTCCTGGTAAATATTTTTATGTATGGCTAGATGCTCCTATTGGTTATATTGCTACTTTTAAAAATTTATGTGAGCTTCGATCAGACCTTTCTTTCGAAGAATACTGGGGCAAAGATTCTGACGTTGATCTCTACCATTTCGTTGGTAAAGATATCATTTATTTTCATGCTTTATTTTGGCCAGCCATGTTGCAAAGTAGTGACTTCCGATTACCCACCAAGATTTTTATCCACGGCTTTTTAACGATTAATAGTCAAAAAATGTCAAAATCACGTGGTACATTTATCACCGCTAAAAAATATTCCGAATTTTTAGATCCAGAATATTTGCGTTATTACTTTGCGGCTAAATTAACCAGCAGTATTACCGACATCGATTTGAACTTTGATGATTTTTCACAACGGGTTAATGCTGATTTAGTTGGTAAGGTGGTGAACATTGCTAGTCGCTGCGCAGGTTTCATTACTAAATATTTTGATCATCAACTGTCGCAGAGTTTAGAAAATCATGAACTTTACGATAAGTTTATCAATGCTAACGAAAAAATTGCGAAATTGTATGAGGGTCTTGAATTCAATCACGCCGTGCGTGAAATTATGGCCTTAGCTGACTTAGCTAACCAGTATATTGACGAGAAAAAACCTTGGCTACTCGCCAAAGATCCCGATAGATTGCTGGAGGCACAAGCCATCTGCACCCAGGGCATTAATCTGTTTAGAATTTTAATGCTTTATCTCAAACCAATTTTACCTGAAACGGCTCATAAAGCAGAAATGTTTATGCAGATCCCAGAGCTTAATTGGAGTGATTTACAATCGCCTCTTTTAAATCATCGCATTGCTTCATTCACTCCGCTCATGCTTCGAGTAGAGTTAGAAAAAATTACGCAGATGTTGCAGCGAGAAGAAGACATCTTTATCACCTAGTACATTTATCATTCATGAAAAATCAACTTATTGACGCTATCGACAATTTGTTACCACAAACACAATGTGGTCTTTGTACTTATGGCGCCTGTCGACCTTATGCAGAAGCAATCGCTTTGCGAGCTGAAGCGATTAACAAATGTCCACCCGGTGGTGTTAAAGGCTTACTCGCACTGGCAGAATTACTACAACAAGATCCATCGCCTTATCTTGACGAAATGCAGCAAAAAGCTAAGCAGCCTAGTATTGCAATCATTAGAGAAGATGAATGTATCGGCTGCACAAAGTGTATTCAGGCCTGCCCAGTGGATGCAATTTTAGGATCTGCAAAAAAAATGCACACGATTCTTGTCGATCAATGCACGGGATGCGAGCTTTGCCTACCTCCTTGCCCAGTCGATTGTATAGATCTGAAATATCTTGAACCACAAGATGATAAAGCTCAAAAAGAAAAAGCTAACCAGTGGCGCTTGCAGTATCAAAAACGTAATAAGCGGTTAGCGACACCAACTGGTGTGAATCAAGTTACTGCAACCGACACACAAGCAAGCCGAAAAACAGCAATCTTAGAGGCCATTTTGCGTTCTAAATCTAAAAAAGGATCTCAAGATGAATCGCCACAAAATCTCTGAGATCTTCAAACGCTTTAAAGAACATAACGCTAAACCAACCACTGAATTAATTTTCAACAATGCGTTTGAATTACTGATTTCAGTCATGTTGTCGGCGCAAGCTACTGATGTCAGTGTTAATAAAGCAACTAAAGAATTATTCAAAGTTGCACCGACACCAAAAGCATTTTTAAAGCTCGGCGAAAAAGGATTGAAAAGTTATATCAAAAGCATTGGTCTTTTTAACACTAAAGCAGCCAATATTATAAAAACCTGCCAAATACTCGTTGAACAATTCGACTCAGAAGTTCCAAGCAGTCGAGAAGAATTGGAAAAATTACCGGGAGTTGGACGCAAAACAGCCAACGTTGTTCTAAATACTGCTTTCGGCCACCCAACTATTGCTGTAGACACTCATATTTTTCGAGTTTCAAACCGAACGAAGATTGTGACGGGTAAAACGCCACTCGAAGTTGAACTTAAATTAGAGAAAGTTGTTCCAAAAGAATTTCTACACGATGCGCATCATTGGTTGATTTTACATGGGCGTTATATTTGTGTGGCGAGAAAACCGAAATGTGGTATCTGCTTTATCAATGATTTGTGTGAATTTGAACATAAATGCTTTGATTGACATCACATTCGTTCCCGTTCCTCTTCCCGTTCCCGAATATATATTCGGGAACGGGAAGAGGAACGG
>DJAM01000031.1 GCA_002429595.1 Coxiellaceae bacterium UBA6002 | reverse complement strand
TGCGCGGGAATGACAGCCTTTTCGCAATGACAGCAATTAAAAACCAATAATCTCTCGAGCCACCCTTCTCGCTTCCTGGTCCGCATGAATAATCGCATCAATCGAGCTAGCAGGTTGCAATTGTGTTTTCTCCAATACATCTGCGTTCACTTTGAAAATCTCATCGAAACGTATTTTCTTATTTAAAAATGCTGCAACCGTTTCTTCATTGGCAGCATTCAAAGTGGCAGTCGCTGTGCCACCTGCTTTCAAAGCAGAATACGCCAACTCTAAGCAGGGGAATCTAACGATATCAACGGGTTCAAACGTAAGTTTAGAAATCTCATTTAAATTAAGCGGTTTTACCTTAGTCGTAATTCTTTTCGGCCAAGATAAGGTATAGGCAATCGGTGTTTTCATATCAGGATTACCGAGTTGCGCCAAGGTGCTACCATCGTTGAAACTCACCAACGAATGGATAATGCTTTGCGGATGGATAATGACTTCCAATTCTGCTAATGGCACTTGGAATAACCAAAATGCCTCAATAACTTCGAAGCCTTTGTTCATCAATGTGGCCGAATCAACAGAGATCTTAGGTCCCATTGACCAGTTAGGATGGGCAATGGCACGTTCGGGTGTTACTTTCTCAAAATCAGCAATTGGTAATTCGCGGAAAGGTCCGCCTGAGGCGGTTAAGGTGATTCCGACGACATGGTGAGGACGATGACCGGTTCGATAATCAGCCGGTAAGCATTGGAATATGGCATTATGTTCACTATCTACCGGGAGCAAGGTCGCTTTCGATTGTTTGACCAGATTCATCATTAGCTCGCCAGTCATGACTAACGATTCTTTATTCGCTAGTAAAATTGTTTTACCGCTTCGGGCAGCCGCCAAGGTGGGCCGCAGTCCTGCAGCACCTACGATTGCAGACATCACATAATCAACTTCCGGCAAGCTTGCGATTTCTTCTAGGGATGATTCACCCACCAAAACCTGAGTTTTTATTTTTAAATCTTTAAGTTGCTTGGTGAGCTTTAGAGCATCTTGTTCATCACTAACGACAGCATATTGTGGTTGAAATTGCTGACATTGCATCACCAATAAGTCTAATTGCGATCTGGCACTTAACGCCACTACTTCGAAGCGATCTCGATGATGAGTCAAAATTTCTAAAGTATTTTTACCAATTGATCCCGTCGAGCCTAGTACTGTAATTTTCTTCATTGCTTAACTACTAAAAAAGTAAGGGATAAGTAGCGCAAAGAATGGTAGTGCAGTAGTCATACTATCAATTCGATCTAACACCCCACCGTGACCTGGCAACAAGCCACCACTATCTTTTGTATTAGCGCGGCGTTTCATCATACTTTCAAAGAAATCACCCAGGATGCTGATAACTCCTCCAAAGAAACAGATTAGGATAAATACGACAGAACCACTCTCACTGACGTCCAAAACCCATAAACCTAAAATCCCCATGATAATAGCAGCCACCATACTTGCTAATACGCCTTCATAAGTCTTTCCAGGACTGATCGCAGGAGCAATTTTTCGATGACCAAATTTTTTACCTATGAAATACGCGGCACTATCTACTATCCAAATTAGCGCTAAACAAAACATTAACACTAGAGGACTATAACCCTGCAGAATAATTAGAGCGATCCAGCATGGAATCAAGACTAAAAAGCCCATCATGCCTATTACCCAACGGTGATTGCCCCATATACTGCTATGTTTTGGATGCAAGATTAATAAAATTGCGGCACAAAGCCACCACAAAATACCGATAATGATCACTAATAAAATTGGTACGAATAGTGACCCTACCAAGGCAAGCGCCAAAAGCACCAGGTAAAAAACTCGGCCTAGATAACTTTCGATGCCACTAAGAGCCGACCATTCCCATCCGGCTAACAACATTATTAATAATGCTACGCTTAAAAACCCCATCGGGGGTAAGAAGAAGATAGCAAGAATAACGAGCGGGATTAAAATAAGCGCTGTGATCAAACGTGGTTTAAGCATCCGTTTCTTCCTTAATGATTTGTTCACTAATCAAACCAAATCGCCGTTCGCGCGACGCATAAAATTCCAGCGCCAACTCAAACTCTTCTTTGTTGAAATCGGGCCAGAGAACTTTCGTAAAATACAATTCCGTGTATGCAAATTGCCATAACATAAAATTGCTGATGCGTTGTTCGCCACTCGTACGAATAAAAAGATCCGGCTCTGGCATATTGGTTAAACAAACAAAACGATTAACCAATTCTGGATTTATTTCTGAAGGTTGAATGTGCCCTTTTAATACTTCTTCCGCTATTTGGCGGGTAGCATTGGCAATATCCCAACGACCACTATAATTGACAGCAATCACCAAAGTAAGCCCAGTATTTTTTGCGGTAAGTTCTTGCGAACACTCAATTTGTTCGCGTAAGGCAGGTTCAAAACGACTACAGTCGCCAATGATAACTAATTTGATATTATTTTTGTTCAAACTTTCAGTTTCTTGCCGCAAGGTCTGCAAGAATAAGTTCATGAGATGTTCAACCTCATCGGCAGGTCGATGCCAATTCTCACTACTAAAAGCAAATAACGTTAAAATCGGTATCCCTTTTTCAGAACACTGAGTCACAATTTGTTTGACAGATTCAGCTCCCGCTTCATGCCCTGCAACCCGAGGTAAGAACTTGCGCTTCGCCCAACGACCATTGCCATCCATCACAATTGCCACATGTCTTGGCAATTTATTCATGTGTTCTTCTCTCTAATGAGTGTCATTCCCCTAGTCTTTGTCATTCCCGCGTAAGCGGGAAACCATCCTTCAAGCCGCACCTAGGATGGTTTCCCGCCTACGC
>DJAM01000102.1:5338-8358 GCA_002429595.1 Coxiellaceae bacterium UBA6002 | reverse complement strand
AATTTCGTGGGGATCCGTCAGGGTCAAGTACACACATTACCCAGCTCGGTAAGACAAAATTCCGGTATGTTAACAATACAATAATGTTTTATAAAATCCTAAGCCATTTACTGATTAAGGATTTGACTTCATGCCAAGACCTCTTAGGATAAATTATCCTGGTGCCTGGTATCATGTCATGAATCGTGGACTAGGATATAAAATTATTTATGATAACAATAAGCATCGAGAAATCTTTCTGAATTTATTATCGGAAGCTTTTGAGAAGTTTGGACTTGTTATTCATGGCTACTGCTTGATGGATAATCACTATCATTTATTAGTACAAACACCTTACGGCAATTTATCAAGAGCAATGCGACATATTAATGGCGTCTATACTCAACGATACAATCAAAACAAAAAGACAGATGGCCCTCTTTTTAGAGGAAGATACAAAGCTATCTTAATTGAAGGCGACAGTTATTTATTGCAGGTAAGTCGGTATATTCATTTAAACCCTTTAGAAGCACGAATTGCAAAGAAAATAGAGTCATACCGTTGGTCTAGCTACAAAAATTATATTGCATTAGAAGCTTGCCCAATTTGGCTACAGACCAATAAAATTTTGTCAATTATGAGTCATCAAAAATCGACAGAAACATATTGGCAATTTGTTATGGATGGCATCGATGAAGAGACTAGAATTTTTTATAGCAAAAAAAATCTGCCTATATATTTCGGCACAAAGGAAAAGAAACAAGAACTCTTAAAAAATTTAAAACCCAAACAAATCCAAGCAGCAATCACTGATTATCGTCTGTTAGAAGCACTACCAAGCTTAACCGAAGTGCTAGTGTACTGCAGTAAATATTTTAATCGCAGTGTTGATGAATTGACTCTTGTTCAAAGGGGTAAGAACAATATGGTTCGTCATCTAGCAATATATGCTTGTCGCAAATGGACACAAGCAACCTTGGCAGAAATAGGACAAATGTTTGGAGGCATAAGTATCAATGGAGTGAGCAATGCGATAGCAAGAACAAATGACAAAATCGCTCGGGACGCAACGATGTTGAATTTATTTAAAGGCCTAAGTGACCAATTTGATTAGGAGTCTTTGAGTAATTGAGTGGATCATGTGTGTACTTGATCCCTTCACTTCTTCACTAGCCTAATTGTATTTTGCTGCACAGTTCACTGACTTGCATGCTTTGAATATGGACTGCCATCTTCGATTCTTCGCCAAAAGCACCAACAGCCTCTGCATGCCATTCGTTAAACCGTTCTTCCGTGATGGGTAAACCGTATAGCTCAATAATAGCATCCAACATTTTACAATCCCCAGAATTAATTGCAGCTGAAATCATCGAATCGGTGACAGAGTAAATTCCTCCTGTCAAAGAGAAAACCAGTTCAACAATTTCCAAGTTACCTGTTGCAACCGCAATATTTTTGTCTACAAAAGTTAGTTTAGCCCCAGGAATATTAATGACCGCTCGTACCATGTCTGGCTTTCTGGAAACGATTGCACACTCCAACAATGCTGTACACATCTGGAAATCAAAATATCATTTCAAAGAAGAAGAAAATATATTCTCTAGTTTTGGTACCAATTGTAATAAATACTGAACGATTTTTGAACGACCTAAAGCAAGTGCTAATGGCAGATAGAAGAGCCTTTGACCAAGAGCCAAGTGATAATCTTCACAATGTTGTTGAAAAGCGCAAAGGTTATCGGCCAATACCAACCACACCCTAATATCTTGATGTCTTTCAAAAAAAGATTCCAGAATGGTTGGATAGAAGTAAGCTGTCCCCGCCCCCAGCCCTCGTCTTGTTTCGAGCTGTACGGTAACTAAAGTTTTCATTTTTTTTGTGAAAACGTACTCTATGAATTGTAACCCGAAAAAACTAAAATTGTAAGTTGGCTGGTTTGTTACGTGATATAGCGTTTTTAATTTTTGCATTTGCAAATGTGTCACAATATTTTTAAAGTACTTGCAAACCCATGCAAGAGCGGGTAAATCTGCGGGGCAATAAAGAAAGATTTGCTGCCACATGTCTCGGGGTAAGAGTTTTAACACGGCAACACTAGTATCGTTAGCTCTATTCAAATCCTCAATTTTACTTTTAATTTTCCCAATTAAATCAGGCCTAGACTTTAAGAGCCGCCTTAAATATGTTCCTGACTGTGCATTCATTGTTGGACTTGGAATGAATGAGGATAGAAACATGATAGCATCAGATTGTGGCAAGCGATCAGACTGCTGAAACATAAGAGCACAAATCTCATCAAGCAAAGTAGACGCTTCCTTATCATACGTTGACAATGGATCTAATACTTCTGTGTATATGCTTGACAGACCAAAATTGCCAAAACTCAAAGTTTTCATCAAATCGGGTAGTACAATTTGTTTATTCAAAATTCTAATCAAATATTTAGCACGAGCACGCTTTAGAAAAGTCTCATTGCAAAATTCAACACAATCTGAGCTATCACTTAGCTTCGCGAGCTCCAATAGCCCTTTACCCCTAGAATCTTTAACCCGAGGATCAGCGCCTAACTCAATTAACGACTTAGCAGTTAAAAGGTGTCCTTTTAGAACTGCCATCTGTACAGGATAAACCCAAGGCTGGCTTTCATTAGGCACATTTGGATTAATTCCTTTACTAACAAAATAAAAAATAAGCTGAGAACAACCATGAAAAGCTGCAAAATCCAAAGGTCTAAACTTATCTTTATTCTGACAATGCATATACTGCCCGTCATCTTCACATTTCTTCACTACTTCCTGCGAAGCAGTTTCAGAGGAATAGCTTTGTTTTATTAAGTCCAAAAGCTTTTGATTGAATCTGGTTCTAAAGATTTCTTTTGCATAGTGGTTGCCCATATTAGAGACGTGTATAAATAATAGGTTACAAAACAAATTCAAGCTTTTTCTAGAATTTGAATTTCTTGCAGGAGGGTATAAGTCTTTGATTTTAAATGGGCCGTGACAGGCTCGAACTGTCGACCCACTGATTAAGAGTCAGCTGCT
>DJAM01000102.1:0-5209 GCA_002429595.1 Coxiellaceae bacterium UBA6002 | reverse complement strand
TACCAACTGAGCTAACGGCCCCAAGAGTTAAATTCTAGCAAATGAGTCTAAATACTCAAACTCTAAATAAGCTAAATTTTCAAATGAAGATCAGAGAGACCCTGCCACCTTAGTTTTGGCGCATGAGTTAATGTGACGCTACAGGCCAGTCGCCTTCTTATCTGGTCTAGTACCTCATAGTTTGGGGCGTATACTGCTTAATATACAATTACCTCTTCTCTATATAAGCACACATTTCGTCCCAAATAGGGTCTTTAAGAAACTCTTCATTGTCAATCTTCGATTTTGGAACACTTTCTGGTTCTTTGTCTTTCAGAATTGGTTGCCACATGGGAGTAGTTCTAGTTGTAGTTCTAGAACGCACTTTAGGTCGTTCTGCTGCGGCTGGTGGTTCAGGGGGCATTGTCCCAGGTGTCTTAGATTCTTTATCTGGTTCACGACGTTTTTTTCCAGCTTGTTTTATAACTTGTTTTAGAGCTGCACCAGCAGCACTGAGTTTAGCTTCCCAATCTTCACCATATCTTTCTGTTAACAATTTTTCTGCGTCTTCTCTGCCTAACCCACATATAATCTTTAAAAAATTATATATCTTAGCTTTAGTATTTGATTTAGAAAACAGCTCTTCCATTCGTTCTTCGGTGAGGCCTTTAAATTTAATTTGTGAAAATGTTTCACCCTTTAAACGTTTCTTGATATATAGACTCAATGGAATAGTTCCTATATTTAGATCGTCAGCCAGGTCACTCAGTTTTTCTGTTTTATCTATTCTTGCACGTAAATCTTCTTCGGACTTGAACTCATTTGACAATTTAATTTCAAGATAAGTTTCATCTTCGAACCGCTCAGAGATGATGCGATGTAATATTGAAACAGTGATTCCAAGCTCTGCTACTAGATCATCTATGCTATGAGCATCTATAATTTTTTGCCTGAGTTCAGCTTTGTCCACTGTTTCAACAGAGCGTTTTGGCTTTTTCAAAATTCCGTTATTGCGCACTGTCTCCATCAAAATTTCGACTGACACCTGATAATTTGTGCGACCAATAACCTCGTTTTTTACTGATAATTTTGTAAGAAAACGTAGTCTAATATATTTAGAAAATTCTGTCTCTGTCAGGAATAAAGCTTCATAGAATTTTTGATCTTCATCGAATCGTTGCAGTATTTCTTCTTTAGAATAACTATCAAGCACAATATACCCATAAGGCTTCCCTGTTATGTTTTTAATGTAAGCAAGCGTTTCTTCAATGTTCGATTTATTAAGTAAGTCTTGCACTTTCTTAATCGAGTTGTCTCTGATTAACTTAATTAAGTCTTCTGAAGTAATCTCTTCAGGTTTCATCTCAGGAATTTCTTTTAAGAAAGGGATTAATACTGCATTTGGCTTGCGCCTGCATTTTGCTCTTCTAGTTTCTTTTTCCAGTTAGCTCCTAAATACTTGGGCAGAAAGGAACGTGGTAATGCATCATATCCTTCATCATCCCATAACTTGCGATAATATTGGATTAACTGCTTAGCAGTAGCACCTTCATGTTTAACTTCATAATAGTTAGCACCCTGAAACCTGAGTCGAATAAATTGAACTACATTATGAAGTGTTTCTTTAATTTGATCTGCTAACGCTTGTTGAGAAGCTGATGCAGCAATAGCTGCTTTAATCTCATTTTGTGGTATTCCAATTTTTTTAAATTTACCTATTACTTTGACTTCAACAAAAGTACCACCAAATTTTTCTTTGAGAGCAATATTTAAAATGTTTTCATGAATGTTGTATTGATCCATAAATTCTTGCGGTGACGGGATATCGGCAATAATGGCCTCAAGATTCGATATGGATTTAACATAGTCAACTCGCATGCGATGGTAGCTTTTACCGAATTCGCTTTGTAATATCAGGTCAAGAGCAAATTGATCTGTTTTCAGCTGAGAATATAATTCTCCTGGTTTTGAAGTCTCAACTAGTTCTTTCAGCTTTTCGCTAGTTAACTCAGTAAAGCCCCCATCGCTATTTGGGATTTTGATGACTTTTGCTTTCATATTGATTCTCGAGGGAAAAGCAAAAAATTATATAATAAAAATACAGAATTAATATTAAGTAAAAATTAAATTTGAATATTAAAGAGGGCAATAATCTTTAGACACGACAAAAAAATGTTCGCCGTCGTCCCGCGAGGCGACGGCGAACAATCAAACAGCCATTTGAGCGATAGAATCCTTTACGGACTCAAAGGTTGAAGTTGGAACCGGAGCTGGTGCAAAGCCCATAGCTATATGACGCAATATTGTTGTTATTAATTTTCCTGCTAACTGCTTGACTGTCCCTGCAAACATACCCATGAACCAGCCCATACTGTAATTAAAATCAACAGTAACTTCGGTTTCATTGCCTTTTGCTTTCAAATCAAACACAAACTGAGCGCCACTTATAGCTAGAACGCCTTTCTTGGCAGTTAATATTATCTTAGAATTCTCAACTGTTAGATCGAAAAACAGAGGAGTCCTAAGAAAAGTTAGACAGACTTGATTTATATTTTGATTTGTAAATCGTTCATGTAAGTCCTTATAATTATTTGCATTACTTAAGAACTGACTAACCTCTTTTGGCGAGGCAGACACTGGCCATGAAGCACGAATACCATAGTCGTACCCGGGCGGGGAAGATAAAGTGTGAGCTCTGTCAGATGTTATTTTTAAAACAGTAGTCGATATCTCTTTTACTTCACATCTGGTTGGATTATTACTTGGCTGATTAAATTCAGCTTTTTTGAGAGCATCTTTAACATTTTCTTTGATGAAATAAGGTTTGCCATCATAAAAGTAAACGAAGTGATCTTCATTTTTGTATAGATATAAGTGTCTTTTATCCGATTCTATATAGCCTTTATTTTGACCTTCCGCAGCGGGAGGAGTGGACATTAAAAAGAGGTCACATCCAGAAGAGACATCTCTAACTATTTTTTTCTGTCCCATGAACTCTTTCAGTTTATATGCTTCAGGATCGCACACTCTAGTCCAGGCGGTATTCATGCACTGCTTTAATGCTTCCTCCATGACGATTTTGATATTTACCATCATTCTATCTTGAATCCAGCTCCAAATTAAGTTTGCGCTTCGGGTGTATTCCGTCTCTAGCGAAAATAAAACATCTTCACCTTGCTGTTCAAACTCAAAAGAGGCATTAAAAGAGTTAAAATACAAGCCTTTATTTTTATTTGCCTCACCCGGTTGTAATCTAACTACAACTCTAAATACATTAGTTTTACTTTCCTGTCCGTTTGGCTGCTTATCGATGCGAGTAAAATATCCATATTCACTTACTTGATAGATGCCTTCTTTATCTTCAGTTTCTGCCCTAGCAAAACCCAATAAATCCTTTTCAACATTAACTGCACCATTAAAATGTAAATTAACTAAGGTAAACAACTTCGTCCAAATATCAGTCTTGGAAAATATTGGCTCCATATCTTGCAACTTTTTTTTAGCAAAAACTGTACTGCCAATAAATCCGTTGCCGTTGTAACGATCATGTAATTTCATAGTGGGTTTAGCGCGACGGCAGAAAGATGCTGGAACTGAAAGTGGTGTGGGTTGTTGCATTAAGTTCTCCTTTTATGAAATCCTTGAAAGAATCAACATTAGTCCAATGACAAAAATAAGGACGATAGTATAACGCATTTGATTCAACACTCTCTATAAAACTTCAAGAGGGCTGCTATAATTTCTGAAATCACCCTCAAAATAGACTAATTTTGATATAGAGGTAAATATGCGAGCACTTAATGAGTTTCTTGGCTTCATTGGAAGATGCGGTGTAACAATAACACCCGGTAAATATGGAGCTGTTTTAAATACGCACTACGAGAAATATAGTGGCCCGTCAGTACCTGAAATCGCCCCTGAAATTGAAGAGCTCCTAAATAATATAGGTATTTCCTATGAGCAAGGCCCCAGGGTGTCTGGTAAACATTATCTTCAAATTAACTGTCCCGAAGATGCCGTCAAATTTCTTGCAGCAATGGATGTTCTAGGTAGCCATTGGTTCGAATACTTTTACTCAGAAGAGAAAAGGGCAAGGGACGGGGTTATTTGTAAACTAGAGAACGTTACTTCAAAAATAGAAGCAAAAGATAAAGAAAAAATCATAGCCGATATCAGAAAAAAAGGCAGGGATTATCTTCAGAAAAATCCTCTTAAAAAAGACTCCTGGTTAGCCTGGTTAGATGTGACGCCTCCTACTTCTGTGAGCCCTTCAGAGTCAGCCAAAACTTCAAGTGATAAAAAAAGAGCGAAAGACTCTGAAGCCGATCAGTCTTACTTGACTAAGAAGTCTTCCAACACTAGTCAACCGGTGATTCCCAACTGGATTAACAAAGGGTTAAAATCATTAGGTTCTCTAGTTGGAATGAACAAAGAAATCCAGCCGAGTTTCTTTAAGGCAGAAAAATTGCAGGCTTTACAAAACGAAGGAATCATAAAAAGTTTCAGTGTCACTAAGGATGGCTGTAAAGTTAAAACTGGTACTGATTGTGAAATCATTTTTAATTCAAACGAAAGAAAAATTCAGTCCAATGAGTTTTCTCAGCAAGCGTACGATATCTCAGCAAAGATAATGCATCAGCATGGGGGTGGTTTTGATATGCAGGAGCTGGTAAAAGCAGCCAAAGAAAGTAAGGATCCCGGTGACATTAAAAATGAATGTCTGTATAGAGCATATGCTGCTGGCCGAAAACTTAAAGATTTTCAATTTTCCAATTTACCCAATGATATGGAAAGACAACTAGAACAGCGCTTTCAAGAAGAATCAAAGGAAAACAGGCAAGGCTCTCAAAGATATAAGCCATAAATTTTGATGATTTTCGCAGCCTTATTTAAAATTTAAAAAGAGGCATGTGTAATGCATGGCAATTTCACCAAAATGGCAGTTGCTGGCTTTTAAACTATTTTGGTGAAGTTGCCGTGCACCTACTGAAAGAGAGGAAAGAGAAACAAGTTGTTGGGCTATTTGGAACAGTAAGGCGGGGGGGTAAAGATTCAATTTCACTTTTCTGATTGGCGTTATTAGTTTTATCTTGCAGGACAAGAGATATCAGTATCAACCCTTTAATTGTGCCTTTTTTCTTTTTACTTAATATAATTTTAAGCTTCTTTTATTATCTTTTACCTTCATTAAAAATCTAAAGAAACAAACCTGGTCTGCCCCCGTTTTAGT
>DJAM01000005.1 GCA_002429595.1 Coxiellaceae bacterium UBA6002 | reverse complement strand
AGACTCCGCGCGCGGAGTCTGAAAATACTCATAACGAACAGCGGGAGAGGGCGGGGGTGAGGGTAAGTAACTTACTCATCAGCTTGAAAAAATACCCGTAGCCGATGATTATCAAGATCCTTTGCAACGAAGGTATAAGCAACCCCAGTATCCATAGGCGGGTGTACAAACCCAAGTCCTTTGTCCTGCCACTTAGCATGCAATTCATCAACTTCCTCTTTCGAACCAGCCCGAAACCCAAGCTCAGTGCAATGCCCTAAATCAGTTAGGTCCAAGTCATGATTCGACCATAAACCAAGTTTAAAATCAGGCCGTAAAAGAAATGTGGCAAAGAATGGAGATAGCTCAGCAGGATTTTGGTCTAGTAGCTCCGCATAAAAGACACTACTCGCGGCTAGATCTTTAACATAGAAAACAATTAATTGTGGGTCAGCAGTCATCACTTTTCTCCTTAAATTAAATTAGTTAGAAAAGTTTAAAAAGAAATAGTGACAATTTTTGTCAGTAGTGAATCAACTTGGTTGTGGAATGTTTTGGGCTATGCGCCATTTTTTGAGTAATGCTTGGCGGCGTTGTGGAAAGGGTTGATTCTGTAGTTCAAGATGAGTAATTCGATCAGTACGAAAGTGACGAAAATCACCTCGTTTTTCACACCACGCAATTAAAATACGGGTTTCGTCAAAATAACCAATCGCAAGTGGCCAAATAATCCTATCACTCTTATTTTGATGAACATCTTCATATTTCAAAAATAACTTTTTCTCCAGGCGAATGGCTTTTCGAATTAAAACGAGATCATCGTCTTTGCCCTGTGCGACTTGACCTGGTGCAATGAGTAAACCTGATGCTTCGAGCTGTTCGCGTAACTTGGTAGGTAACACAGCCGAAATTTTTGATAACGCATTTTGAGCAGCGCGTTGTAGTTCGGTATCGCCACGATTGGCTACCCAACGTGATCCAAGTACGATCGCTTCAATTTCATCTTCTGAAAACATCAATGGCGGTAGAATAAATCCAGGACGAAGGATGTAGCCAATGCCTCGTTCACCTTCAATTTGAGCGCCTTGCGCTTGTAAAGTCATAATATCCCGATAAATCGAGCGTAAACTGACACCTAGCTCACTAGCCAAAAATTCTCCGGTCACCGGATACCGATGACGCCGCAATAATTGTAATAAATTGAATAATCGTTCAGTGCGAGACATTTTTTACATACGAATGAAAAAGAATGAGTTTATCACAAAATAGCTGGAAAAACTAAAAGCCCTCGTCCTTGAAGCAGTTCGTAGCTGAACCTTCAACGGCGAGGGTCTCTAAAAATATTATTAAAGTTTGCTGACCTTAGTGGTCACATTATTCAAGTAAAAATCTGCACCGGAACATCTGCCAACAATTTCTCCCCACTTACGACCTTGATCAACATCAAATTGTGGTGGTAGTGACGTAGAAAATTTTGCAAGACAATTATTCATACTCTTGGTAATCATAGGTACGCATTTGTCGTAAGTAATTTTATTGGAACTCATAATATTTTTGGTTGAGTCAGCTGTTATCAAATTTTTACACATCGCTGGTGGAGCTAATTGCCTAAATTTTTCTAACCAAACATCTTTAGAAACCCCTTGGCTAGTAACAGGTTGAGCTGTTGTGGTTGTTGTTGTCGCAGCATAAATGGTAAACGAAAAAACTAAAGCGGGGATTGTAACAATGAGCATTTTTGTTATTTTTTTCATGCTATTTTTTCCTTCTAGATGGTTGATGTCTGCAATAATTTATTAAATTATAGTCTTTTTTGTGCATTCCTGCAGCTTAACGCTTAGGGCCACCAACCTTGGGTATTTTTTCTTGCAACCGAGCAATTGCAGTTTTTAAAGTTTGCAAACGCTCAGCATCCGCTTGCAACTGATCTTCTAACCTAGTTCTGACACTGGAGTAGTGTTTAACAGTTTCTTCATTCGTTTCTTTTGGTAGTTCCGCTTTTAATTTTTTTAGAATTTCAGAATTGTCATCTATTCGTCTGGCAAGTATGTTACATTCCTTCTCTAATTGCGCAACTTCCGCTGCCATAGCATCTCCTACTTTAGGAGTCGTAGTGAAAAAGGCTGTCGCATCAATAGTAGCTCCCTTTGGACGAGAAATTTCAAATGGTTTTTCTTTTGGGGGCGAGCTCTTTTTAGCGCCTCCTAGTAATTCCTCAAATTTATTTTTGTCTTCAGCTTGGTTTGGCAAATTATTGACATCAAATTTAGTTTCATCAAACTGACTAACCGCTTCATATAAATTCATGTCCTTGTATCTTGCCACTACAGTTGGATCCATTATTGTCTCATTTATATTATGTGTACTTAATCTGGTAATATTGTCTGCAGCCGTGTCCGGATTTAATCTTCTAAATAAAGACACAAGATGTCTTTTGACATGACTTAAAAATTGATCAGGAAAGTTATGTTGGGAACTAGCTTTTGAATTACGTTCTAACTCATAAAAAAGTGCACACCGAGCCACTGAACTACCTCTTAATACTCCATCACCAGCGTCACAAGCTAAATCAGTTAGGGCGTCGACCAATTTATAAAGACTTTGGTCACTTAAATATGGCCCGATCGTTCTAATAAATTGAAACATGGCATCCTGGCCACTGTAAGGACCTTCCGGATCGTTTGCACTGTTAAAAGTATTAGCAGGGAACGCGACATTAAAGGATCGCAAATCTTCCTTAGTGTAGGTGCCATCCAGCAGAACCGCTGCAATGGTTTTGTTGGGCTGACTGATACTAGATTTATTGAAATTATTTTTGACTATTTGAAACATATAATGAACCGATTTTTTTTAAGATAAATTAATTATAGCGTCCACTATTATGATTTTTTTAATGGTTATTTTAAAGCCATAAGCTGGCGATCATTCATCACCAGAACTAATGTGGCAGAGGCAATTGCAATCATAACCATAAGTATAATTCCAATACTTTTAAAACTACCAACGTAAAAGAAACCTGCTATTTGCAGGCTGATAGCGGTAAATATTAGTCGACTGCCTTGCATGACCGCAGATGCACGGCCCTTTGCTTCTGGCAGGAAATTTAAAACTGTCGGATAGAGAATGGTGCTTGGAATGACTTGACCGATAATGAACGGCAGAAATGCTAATGTGATGAATAGTGCGCTAGTGTGATCAATAAAGGTGACGTAGGCAAGGGTAATTAAACTTAGAATAAAAATCACATTGGTGATGTATAACATTTTTCTTTGACTGTAATCTGATTCTTGCAGAATAAAGCCGTACAACACGCTACCAATTGCGAAGGCTAATGCCAAAGCGCCTTGATAATAACCAAAGTGAGTTAAGCTAACTCCTAAACTTTTTATATAAAGTAAAGGAGACATGCCCACAAACACCCAATATGGCACGAAGGTAAAGACGAGGTTAATGATTAACAGCATTAATGGCTTCGATTGAAAAATTGGCAAATAACTTCGTAGTGAAAAAGACTGCTTTGCATGTGGCAACGTGTAGGATGGAATGAATAACAAAGTTGTTAGCAAGGTCAGTGAGCCAAGTATCAAGAGCGCGATAAAATTTCCCAGCCAAGTGAAATTTAAGGTGACATAGCTTCCGATAATTGGCGCGACTGCTGCCGCAACATTCATTGAGCCATTTAACATTGCCATTAAAAATTGCTGCTTTTTAAGGGGATAAGAATCCGCAATGATTAAGAAGCTCAATATAGCAGGCGCTGCAACACCGATTCCTTGCAGAAAACGACCAATGAGTAAAAAATAATAAGAGTGTGTAATCAGACACAGAATACTACCTAAGATGAAAGTAGCTAACCCCAACACAATGATTGGCTTTCGACCATATCGATCTGCTAAACCCCCCACCAAAAATAGACTCAAACAGTAACCGGCAAAATTAGCAGATAGCAGTGCTTCCACCCAAAAAGGGGTGAGAGTGAAGTAATGCTGTAGTTCTGGAAAGCTAGGCACAAAGAGATCGAACTCCATCCCAGCTAAAAGGTCCATAAGAATAATACTGAACAAGACCATGTTGACATCCAGAACAAATTTAGGCAAAAAAGACATTTTTGAGAAAGATATGATACTATACCAGCAAAATAAGCAAATTACAGTTGCTGTCGTATAACTACAATTAGAGGACAGATTAATGCAAGCACCCTTGCCCCCAATACAACGAGCTAGCTCTACGCGCTACCCCCTGTTCCCAGAATTTATCATCCAAGCTAGAAAGATATTAGGTGAGCTAGTAGAGACTTTAACTTCAAGTAAACAATCATCTCGATATTATGAAGTTAATACAGCAGACAAGAATGCATACACCTATGTTGATTTGCTTAATTTTGTTGTGACCCGATCAATGGATGCTAACGCAGCATCAACCTTACGGTGGGAGTTATTATTTACTGATGCGCAAACCACTGTCGCTAAAGAACAGGGCCGACTCGTTACAAAAAAAAGTAAAGGACAGACTTCAGATTCTAGTGTGCGCATGTGGGTACTTCTAAGAATGGCGTCTGCACAAAATAAAAGACTAGTCATCAACATTCTGCAACATGCTAATGAGCAATTAGCTCCTTTTGTGCTTTGTTTTGCCTTAGCTGTGCAAAACAAAGATTTAAAAGTTATTAAGAGTCCTGTCGGAACCAAGTATGAATTTATTTACGGGACATTTTGTGGTGATCTAGTTAAGCACTATTTAAGATTGGGTAATGAACTTGTGCATCATGTTCAAGTGAAAGCGGCCGAAAAGGATCAAGTTACAATTACCATCGCTAAGGCGACTTTCGCTAATCTATTTGCGAAGATAGGGAGCGCAACCTTCGCGGCATTCCTAGATGATTTTATTGCTTTCATGGAACAATTTAAACAACTGGCCAGGAATCGCCAGTCATATACCTTAGAGTACTCTTTAGGTGGCCCGAATGGTGAAAGCAGGCAATGCTATATATACGAAATCCAAAGTCCGGATAGTGATTATGGACAAGTTCGCAAAGAGGCTCTGCTCTTAGCAAAAATTAAAAAAATGCAGCTTGCTCCAAGCTCCAAAGGTGAACGAATCATTACTTTCTGCACTAACCGAGAAATTGCTCAATGGAATGGAGCTAATGTTAGTGTATTGCCATACCGCTCTCATATGGAAGATGATCCATTGGGCACTGCATTGCAAACCCATCTTGATCCTGCCAAAAATAGAGCAACTCTGTTTGAAGAAATGGATGATACCATGGTCAATATTGCCTACCTTAAGTCGATGTTCAACAGCAATATCGATCGCAATTGGCAAATCGAACATAACGGGGATCAGTGCTTATATAAATATGTTGGTGTCACGAACATCATCCCATTCATGGATACATTAATTAATGTATTAAAACAGAACTCATCAAAGTTTGGAGCAATTGTTAGTGGAATCATTATTAGTCCTTCCAAAGATTCATTGCACCTAACAGGAGCTGCAGTTAACTTCTTCTTCGATACACCTAATCCTGTGCTGAAACCAGCAAAAATAGCAGTAACCACACCGATCGAAGTTTTTAAAATTCGAATAAAGTTAAATTTTTTAAACTGTGTTTTTGCTATTTGCGAAAAATATAGAACAGATGAAACTACAAAAATTGTAGATAAAATAGAAAAATCTGTAGATGTCGCACTGCCTAAAAATGGCTTAGTTTTATATTTGAAAGATAGTGAAAGTGAGCTTAATAAATCGGTAGAAAAATATACAAATCTACGCAATGAACTGCAAATGGCACTTTGGAAATATTCTCTATGTAAATTGGTTCCGAATTATTTGTCGAAAGCTAAGCAAGAGAATATGACAGGCTTTGAAGCGTTGCTAAATAAATTGCAGACGCTTTTAGAAAAAGAAAGTTTTGCTGAATTACCTGGTTACATAGAAGAGCTAGAAGCGGTCATCAAGCGCCAAGAAACTCCTGCGGCATTAGGGCTTATGCAAAAGTTTAGAAGTTCGCTGATCTCATGCCATCAAAAAGTTCAGGAGGCTCAAGCATTCATGGATAAAACAGAATCTAATCTTCATCGTCCGTAACTAAAGTAGCTAAAGCTGTCATTCCCGCATGATCCTGTCATTCCCGCATGATCCTGTCATTCCCGCCTTCGCGGGAATGAC